>CAYQEW010000001.1:0-43299 GCA_964416605.1 uncultured Bacteriovoracaceae bacterium
ACTGACAAAAACATTTTTTTTCATCAGTAAACTTGTTAGAAGAGATCCTGAATCCAAATACTCTTTAAAACAAATCCCTGTCATCGTTGGTATATTCCAAATAAAATAATCTGTATTCTCATGTTGTATGAGAGTATTGGGATTTATCTGATCTGTTACTTTGGCAAAAGAAAAAATCATAGTCTCGATTTTTCAATAATAGAAGTCGTCGAATAGCCATTGTGAAAATCTAGCGAGTACACTTCGCCCCCCCAAGCCAACACTTCTTTCGCGCCAACAATCTGATCTATTTTCCAATCGCCACCCTTAACAAGTACTTGTGGTTTTATTTGCATAATAAGATCAAGAGGGGTGTCTTCATCAAAAATAATAACTTCATCGACAGCTTTTAAATTTTCTAAAACAAATTTTCGATCAAGCTCGCTGTTAATGGGACGACTGAGCCCCTTAAGTCTTTTCACACTTGCATCGGAATTCATCCCAACAATTAAATAATTACCTAAGGATTTAGCCTGATTAAGATAGGCAACATGCCCTTTGTGAACGATATCGAAACAGCCATTCGTAAAAACAATTTTGCGATCCATTATTTCACAATAACTTTTGTATTCGACAGGACTTCATCTAAACCGAGAATTTGCGGAAAGCCTATAAACACAAGCCCTGCAAGCCCAACACAAGCTCTAGTAAAAGATTTTATCAACGTTGGCTCTCCATCTTTTACTTCTAGACCTAAGCCCAACAATCTTTTTCCCACCGTATTTCCATCAAAGCGCTCAGAAATTGTAAAATAAACAATAAAGTAAAATAAAAAAAGCGCAGCCGCGACACTCAGAGAGACGAGATTGTAAGGTAACATATCGATACCCGTAAAAAGAATAAAGAAAGCATGAATCAAAAAGAAGCTTCCCATCGTCACCAGAGCAACAAAAAAAAGATCTGTGAAGAAAGCTCCAAGTCGGTGCCCCATATTCACAGCCACTGGAACCTGTCTCACTTCAAGTATTTCTGAAACATCCTGCTCTATTTCTTTTTGAGAAGAAACAGGAGCTCCATAAAAAGCATGGAGTTCTTCTCGCAGATCAAATTGAAATTGGTTATATTCAGAAATTTTTCTTTGATTAACAGGATCAGAAACTTCTTTGTAAGAAGAAATAATAGGAGAAACAGATCTTGTCGTATTTTTTTTCTTATTAAATCCTAAGCCTGAAGTCAGTGCTTTAAATTCAATTTCATCATCCGCATTATCTATTTTAGGTTTTATTGCCTTAGGAATATGAGGAATAGGCGTAACTGAAGTTCTATTTTTTAACGAATTATATAATTCCATAACGATTCCCTCTTTCCTTTATAATTAACACTAAAAGCATCATCTCGCCACCAAATTTGTCATTCCTGCCACCACCGCAGTGGGCGTTCGAAGAATCGGAAAATCCAAACTCAAACAAAAAGCTCGTCCTTGCAATAATTTAGCTTCATCATCACTCCAGCCTCCCTCGGGTCCCACAATTAACACGGGAGACTCATCCAATCCACTTATTTTTCCGGAACCTCCTCTGTCCATGTAAACCAAGGTGCGATCTAGGGCTAAAAGAGAATTTAATTTTTGCGCTGGATGAAGTTTAGGATAAAAATAATGATTGCTCTGCTCCATGGCATTTTCAATAATTTGAAAGTGACGAGTTTTCCATTCAAAATCTTTTTCCGAATACTGCGTGATAAGAGGAAAAATTTCATAGACTCCGCATTCCACGCTCATGCGCAGTGCCAATTCAAAGGCATCTTTCTTAACCAAAGAAAGAGCAAGCGCTAAGCGATGTTTATATGCGTAGCAAAATTCTTGGAGAAGATCAAAAATAATCTCATGAGAAGTAATTTGTTGCACTCGTAAATCAAGCACAAGTCCTAAGCCATTAAAAGCGCGCAGGATTTCTCCTTTGCGAAGGCGCACAACGCGAATTAAATGATGAAACTGTTCTCCCGTATAGATATTTTTATTTTTCCAAAAAAGATCATTTTCTTGAATATAAATTGATCTCATCGTTTATTCATTTTTAAATAAAAGAGCAATCCAATCATTTTTCGCCACTCGGTGAATAAATTTATACTCACTATAAACTTCTAAAATTTCTTTTTCTTGAGCACGCAAAAGACCCGATAAAATTAAATAACCGCCAGGAGCCACTTGTTTTTGAATTGTCTGTTTTTCACTGCAAAGCGCATCCAGAAGGATATTGGCAAAAACTAAGTCGTAGTTATTTTTAAATCTTGGTGCAGTCACATCGAGTAGAGTTAAGTGAGAATCCTCTTGCCAATGATTATGCTCAAGATTCATTTGAGTGTTTTCCATCGCCAAAATATCGATATCATAAAAATCAACTTGAGCAGATTTATGAAAATAAAAAAAAGACAAACCTAAAATTCCTGAGCCGCAACCAAAATCAAGACAGCTTTTTAAATCAAGATTGAGAAGTTGATGCATAAGCTTAAGGCAAAGGTAGGTCGTCTCATGTTGGCCCGTTCCAAAGCCCTGCCCAGGATAAAGAAAAACACCGCTTAAGGGCAAGTGTTTTTCCCAGGAAGGAATAATATGAAAATCTTGAAAGATTTCAATCGGAGTAAAATTTTTTCGCCAAGAGTTATTCCAATCCTCATCATCTTTAACCATCAACTTAGAGGAAATTAGTTCAATATTTTCTTGCAAGTAATTAAGCCAGTTTTGAGCATTAAGGGCACTTTCTGATCCCGTAAAATAATAATTAAACTCTCTGGTATCTTGCTCCATCAGAGCTTCAATCTCTTCGAACATAGCGTCAGGAGGATTTCCTCCTGAGTAAGATCTGTCTCCTAGAATTTCATCTACTCTCGCTTCATCTAAAGCAAATTCCTCTACTCCATCACAAGCAAATTCATTCATTGCTTTATGATTTAAGGTATAGGAATCAAATTCTCGGTCCTGTGGAAAAACCACATTAAGTGCATAATAGGTATTTTTCATGGATAAATATTACATCCTCTCGCAATAAAATTCCAAATATTCTTAAAACAAGGTAGTATTTTCATATTAATCTTAAAACGAGAGTCTATATGTATATTATCGCTATTGCAGGTGGATCGGGATCGGGAAAAACAACCTTTGCCTACAAAGTCCTCAAAGAGCTTCCAGCGGAGAAAGCCTTTATTTTATCCATGGACTCCTATTATTTATCTGAACCACCCAAAGAACATTATACTTCAACGGGCCATCCCAATTTTGATCACCCTGAATCTTTTGATTGGAAACTTCTAGCAACCCATATTGCTGAACTCAAAAAAGGTAATTCTATTGAAATGCCTCATTACTGTTTTAAATCTCACCGGCGTTTAGAAGAAACGCAAACCGTCCATCCTACGCCTATTATTATCTTTGAAGGGATTTTCTCTCTCTTTGATGAAAAAATTCGCACGCTTATGGATTTAAAATGTTTCCTCCATGTCGATGCAGATATTCGTTTTACAAGAAGACTTCATCGCGATTTGCATGAGCGCGGACGCTCTTTAGATTCTATTATGGCTCAATATTATGAGACCGTGCGTCCAATGTATCAAAAATTTTTAGACCCACAAAAGCAATATGCCAATATTATTATTGGCGAAGAAACAGACACTGCTGCGGTTGTCGTCGCTGCGAGACTGAAAGAAATTATTCTTGAGCAAAAAAACGAAGATACAACTCGTGAAGCCTGATTTTAATGCGATCTTGCGAGTCCAGCCCCTCGGTGGACTCAGTCAGATTGGCTCCAACCTCACTCTTTTAAAACAAAAAAAACGATGGATTATTATTGATGCGGGTATTCTCTTTCCCAATGATGATACCTTTGAAATTAATTATCTTATTCCTGATCTCAGCGTCATTGATAAAGATCTCGTCACCGATATTGTCATCACTCACGGCCACGAGGATCATATTGGAGCCATTCATCATATCGTCAATCATTTCCCCCACATTGTTATTTGGGCTACGCCCTTCACCGCGGATCTTATTCGCGATAAATTGAACTATAAAAATCTGAAAGCAAAAATCGAAATTTTTCACCCACATAGTGTTCTTACTTTTAACGATCTGATCATTCATCCTATCGAAGTTAATCATTCCATACCGGAAACCAACGGTTTTTTTATTGAGCACAAAAATAAAAACTTTGCTCTTTTCTTTGCTTCTGATTTTAAATACGATTTCACCCCTCTTTATGAGGCTGGAATCAATGTAGAAAAACTTAAAACGCTGGCTAGCTCTGTCAAAAAAAATATTGCCATGCTCGATAGCACCAATATTCTCAGCAAAGGCAAAACCAAAAGTGAAACTGATCTCGTGAGCGATATTGCAGAGCACATTAAAAATGCTCCTTCTCGTATTTTTATTACTTTATTTTCTTCCAATATTTATCGCATTCAGACAATTTTTAATGTCGCTAAAAAACAAAATAAAAAAATTATTCTTTTAGGACGAAGTCTTGAGCGCTATATCGACAATGCGAGAAGAAATAATGTCCTGCACTTTGATGAGTCACAACTTCGATCCATAAACAGTATCAGCAATCCTCATGAGGCGATCTATCTTGTCTCTGGATGTCAGGGAGATTTTTTCAGTGCGCTTAGACGTCTCGCCTACAATGAATATGGCGATATCAAACTCACTCCTTTTGACACCGTGATTTTTAGCTCTAAAACCATTCCAGGCAATGAAAAAAAACTCAGTGCTATTTACAATAAAATTTCGGAAATAGGCAGTACCATTGTCCTTGACTCCGAGGCAAACCTTCACGCCTCAGGACATCCTGGACAAGATGATCTTAAGGCACTTCTGGAGCACTATAGGCCCGACGAGTATATCCCCATACACGGCGAAAGTTTTTTTCTTAAGCGTCATCAAGAATTTATCAATCAAAACTATCCGCATATCAAAACTCATTTAATGTTTAACGCAGATGAATTAATTATCAACGAAAGTGGTGAAACCAAACTCGTCAAAGGACATTCGCTTGAACCGATTCTTATTCACGGCAATGATTTAGTTATTGAGCGCGAAAAAGTTTCTCAAAGACGCAAAATGGCAGGCAGTGGTGCCGTCTTTATAACTCTTGATGGCAAAAAACATTTCATCAAAATATCTCATATGGGTCTTCCCTCTTTTATGGATCATGAGATTGAAAATTTTTGTAAAACTATTTTTGATTTTTACCTCAAAGAACTCACCAAGAAAAATGAGTCCGTCGCCAAAGAAGAGATTCGAGTTTTTACGAGAAGACTGTATAATAATCTTCTCGGCTATAAACCCGTGGTCGAAACGCATTTAATAATGTAGCGAAGGCTCTTGAAACTTGCTCACATCAATTATTTTTACTTTTTCTAAATACTGTTTAAAAGCTTCACTGTCAGAAAAAGGAGTGCTCTGGAAACTGAGAACATTTGTCATAACAGGAAAATGAGCTCCTCCTGAAGCGAGATAATTAATAGTGACTATTTTAAATGTAGTTGAATCATCCTCTACAACTTTTTGACCAGCAACTTCCAATGAATCGATTTTAGACTCTCTCATTTTGATTTTAATACCAGCACAATTTAAGCTAGGACTAATGACTTTTGCAAAATAATCATAAAGCTCTCTACCGGTTAGATGAAATGTTACGAGTTGATTTTGAAAAGGCATCATTTCTAAAATATCTTTGTACGTTATTATATTCTTTTTCCAATCAACTCGTAGAGCTCCTAGGTTTAAAATTCCTATATCTGAATTCGTCATGCTTCGATAAGACTCTGTTAAAATTCTTCCTCCATTGCTTTCTTTATCATTCGCACTCGGTCTTCCTAAAACGGCTTCGGTGACTCTTCCAATTTCTTGACTGACTAAAACATCAACTTTCTCATAGAATGGTCTCAATAATTTTAACATCTCTGCATCTTCTGGTATGTATTGTCCGATTAACTCTTCTTTATTTTTTATATTGACCGGGATTAGTTCATATTTTTTAACAATTTTTTTCCCATTAACAAATTCTAAATCTAGCCGACCCAGATACTTGCCCCACTCATAAGCCTGTAAAATATATGTTCCATTCATAATTGTTGGTTTTAAAAGTGGAATTTGAGTATGCCCACCTACAATAATATCAATACCGTGTGTTTGAGCTGCTAATTGTATATCTCCAGGATATAATCTTTCTGGCTGTTCATTGTCATAGTGCCCCATATGAGTGACCGCAAAAACTAAATCTGTTTTTTTATCTAATAAAGGCAAAATATTTTGAGCAGCTTGAATAGGTGATACAAAATCAAACGCCGACATATTTTCTGGTCGACTAATCATCGGTGTTTCATTCGTGGTAAAACCAATAATACCGACTTTAAGATCATCTATTTTTTTTATTATATAAGGTTTAAATGCATGAACTTGAGTATTTTTTTTAAAAATATTGGCTGCCAAGAAAGGAAACTTGGCAAGTTTTATTTGTTGATAAAGAATGTTAGTGGGTTTATCAAACTCATGATTTCCAATAGCCATCGCATCTAGCTTTAAAGCGTTCATACCTAATATATCTGGCACTGCATCTTGCAGGTCAGATTCAGGAGTTCCGGTATTTAAATCTCCTCCATCGAGATAGAGAGTTTGCCCGCCAGACTTTTGTACTTCTTGGCGAATTTTATTTATTAAAGTAGCTCTCGCCGCCATACCATATTCATCTTTGCTATTTTTCCAAAAACGTCCATGATGATCATTCGTATGAAGAATCGTTATTTTATAAATCTTATTTTGAGTAAATCCAAAAGTTGTGTCCGATAATAATACACATGAAACAGTGAAAATAGACAAAACTAAAAATATTTTTCTCATATACCCTCCGGTAAATTTTTTTCAATAACCAGAGGCTTTATGCCTTAACAAGCAAAATATCGTCAATTAATATGAAATCATTTTGAAACTAATTTGAAATCACTCTTTGAGACAATCTTCATCGGTATTATAATCATTCTAAAAATTTGCTCTCAATAAATACCAATGCCCATAACCTAGATCTAAAATCTAAGCACAATAGTAATGAAATTATTATTACAGAGATCCAAGAAAGACTCAAAAAAGAACTACAATGAATTGTAAAGTTTACATCGTCCATTGCATAAAAATTAATCTTTGTTACGCTTTGAATATAAAACACAAGGAGAAATTATGAAAAAAATAGCATTACTTATTATGACAGGATTTATTTTTTCTAGCACTTTCGCCAATATCACGCACGTTAATTGTCTTGCTAATACACCCAGTGAATTAAAATCTCCTGCTGGCTCAGGATACTGGCCCGGAAATCTTCCCACACCTAGTTTTGACACCAAGGATTATAAAATATCATCAGATAACAGCTTGCCAAATGGTATTGTTCGCTTCTCTTCAACCTCTCTTGATGAAGAATCTTTAAAAGCAAAATTGGCAGAAAAAAATATTAAGGTTCGTGGCTGTAAAACAGACATCTATGAATAGATTTTTTTATTTTTTAAGAATTTCCTCAATCGCTTTATCTTGAAAATCAACTTTGCCATCTTTAAAATAAACCAGCTTCCCTTTTTTAAAAATAAGGGTCGCTGGAATATCGCTAATGCCAAAAAGTTCTGTCGTAATTTTTAAGTTAGGATCATTGATTGATTCAAAATTGAGATTTAATTTTTTAACAATATCTTTAAGTTTTTTAGACGACTCATCATCATTATTAATACCCACCAACGTCAGTTTATCCTTGTTCGCATTATAAAACTTAATGAGAGAAGGGAGTTCTTCTTTACAGGGGCCACACCAAGAGGCCCAAAAATTCAGCAATAAAAGATCGGGCATTTTTTTGATAAGATTAATATCTTTACCATTGATTGATTTTTTATGAATTAATTTTACGGCAGCTTCATATTTAACGGCATTTTTGATAGGCTCAGCAAAACTTATTTGAGCGAACAAGAGAAAAAGAATGAAAAATCTTATTGATACCACGGGCTTTTCCTTTACAATATACCTATGCCTCTAAAGTATAACACAAATGATAAAAAGAAAGCACAGTCTGGTCAAACAGTGGTCGAATTTGTTCTTCTGATGTTTGTGATATTAGCTATATCCCTAGGTTTTCTTAAAGTTATCAACACCAATCTCGCTAAAATGTGGAAAAATGCTGCCATCTTTATTGTCAATGACCCCTCTCAAAATTCCAAACTAGATCTTTAAAGGAATCATTATGAAAAAATATATTTTAGCTATCGATCAAGGAACGACAAGTTCGCGCGCAGTGCTTGCAGACAGCGACACTCTACAAGTGATTGATCATGCAGGTTTTGAATACCCTCAGATTTATCCCAAAGCCAGTTGGGTCGAGCACGATCTGCACGATATTTGGCATTCCGTAGAAAAATCTGTTCTCGCTCTTTTACATAAAACTCAGATTGCGAGTTCACAAATTGTTGGCATTGGAATTACCAATCAACGCGAAACAACCTGTGCCTATAATAAACAAGGTGAGCCTCTGGCTCACGCAATCGTCTGGCAAGATAAACGAACCAGTGACTACTGTTCTGAGCAAAAAAAATACTCTGATTTTTTTAAACAAAAAACAGGCCTTCCTCTTGATCCCTATTTTTCCGCCACCAAAATGAAATGGCTTCTGGAAAATGATAAACATGTGCAAGATGCCTATAGAAAAAAAGATTTGTGTTTATCCACGATTGATAGCTTCCTTCTTTATAGATTAACCAATGGTCAAAGCTTTGCCACGGACACAAGCAATGCTTCGCGTACTCTACTTTTTAATTTAGAAACTAAGTCTTGGGATGAAGAACTCTGTGCTTTTTTTGCAATCGATTCCAACCTTCTTCCTACTATTCAAAATTCTTTTTCTTTTTTTGGCAAAACCTCTCATTGCTCATTTCTTCCCGATGGCATTCCCATTCATGCTATTCTTGGCGATCAACAATCAGCGCTTTTTGGACAAGGTTGCTTTGAAGCAGGTGAAACCAAATGTACTTATGGTACAGGTGCTTTTCTATTGAAAAATACGGGCGACAAAATTATTCACTCTCAAAATGGACTTCTTACCACCGTCGCTTTTTCTGATGAACACAAAACTTACTACGCCCTCGAAGGCTCTTCTTTTATTGCCGGAGCAGCGGTTTCATGGCTTCGCGATCAATTAGGTATTATTAAAAAATCATCGCAAATTAATGAGCTGGCGAGTCTCAGTGATTTTACCAAATGCCAGGATATTTTTTTCTTCCCTTATTTTTCAGGCATAGGAAGTCCCTACTGGAATTCTCATGCCAAAGCCAGTATTCATGGTCTTTCTAGAGATTCAGGCAAAAATGAAATTGCCTACGCTTGTCTAGAAGGAATCGCCATGAGCGTAAGTGATCTGGTCAGTGTGATGGATCAAGAGTTTTCACAAGCTCCAACCCATTCTCTTAATGTCGATGGCGGTGCTTGCGCCAATAATCTCATGATGCAAATGCAAGCAAGTATCTGTGAAAAAAACATTATTCGCCCTCAAAACATTGAAACAACTGCACTAGGTGTTATTTTAGGTGTTCACTATTTTCAATCCAAAAAAACTCTCAGCGAAATTAAAAAAAATCTCCAAATAGACACTGTCTTTTCTCCGGAAGAAAATAACTTCAATTACTACCGCGATAAAAAAACACGTTGGAAACAAATCATTGAAAAATATTATATTTGACAAGAAGCCTCGAAGATATCTATAACACATCGATACAAACCTGCGGGTGCCGCCTCATAAGAGGTGGCTGAGAAATACCGCTATAACTTGAATAGGCTAATACCTACGTAAGGAAGGAATCACATGAAAAGAAAATCACTACTTGAGCTTTTTCGCTCTATTACCCTTCAAGAATGGATCACCTGCGGCGTACTTGCCGCTTCACTCGGAGTCGCTTTCTGGAGCTGGACAATTATCCACGATCTCGTTAAACCATTTTTAAAGCCTCTTGGATTAAAATATCTCTTAGCTGGATTTTGGCTTATCTCTTCAGTGTTTTTAAGTTACCTCATTCGCAAACCAGGCGTGGCGCTCTTTGCTTCAATTATCGCAGCGCTGGTTGAGGGTATGATCACTCAATGGGGATTAGGTGCCGTACTTTATGGATTTATTCAAGGACTAGGCGCAGAAATTATTTTTTTACTTTTTGCTTACCGAATCTGGTCCTTACCTGTCCTGTGTGCTGCTGCCACAATGTCCGCTCTCACGAGTTATGCCTATGATTATTTAACTCATGATTATCATCAACTCTCCCTCTCTTTTAATTTAGTACAACTTATTACTTTTATTTTTTCCGCAATTATTTTTGCTGCCATTCTTAGTCGCTATCTTGCTAAACGCCTTGTTAAAACAGGGCTCTTGGATACTTTTCTTATTGCTCAAGATAAAAACCATGAATAAAACAATCCCTCCTTTTTCTTTTTACTATACACGCAGTAGAAAAAAAATTGTCCTTGAGCATGCACTTACTCTTTCTGATCAAAAAATTATTTGGCTAGTTGGAAATAGTGGATGTGGCAAAAGCACATTCTTGCATCTCCTCAAAGGTTTTTACCCTGAGTTTCTCCAGGGTGATTTATCAAATGACTCCATCAATATTTTAGAGAATGCTGCCTACATTGCGCAAAACCCTCTTTCGCAAATACTCCATGAGCGAGTGGGTGAAGAATTTTTTTTCTCCATGGAAAACGCCCATTACTCCCATGAACAAATGCGAGCAAAAAAATCATGGCTCAAGGAATTTGGCTTAGAAGAAAAAGAATTTGAAAAAACAAGCCACTTAAGTCATGGGCAAGCACAACGTCTTCTCCTTGCCTCCATGCTCGCCACAAAACCAGAATGGATTATTTTAGATGAACCTACTGCTTTTCTCGATGATAGTATTCGCCATAGTTTTTACACAACTCTTCATTCTTTTAAAAAAAAAATGGGCATTATCATTATTGATCATAACTTAAGTATGGCAAAAATCGCTGACACTTGTTTACATATTAATGATGAGGGCCTGATCACCGAAATAAGTGTTCAAGATTGGCTGCTCTTACAGGAAAAAGAAATTCTGCAAAGTTCTTCTTTTGGATCAAATCTAATCGCACCAGCTCACACAACTGAACTCAGTGCAAAAAATTTATTGATTGGTTATCCTTCTAAGATATTATTTCGCGCCACATTTACTATCCAATCAAGAGAATGCGCTGTTCTCCTAGGGGACAACGGAAGCGGAAAGTCTACTTTTTTTAACACTCTTGCAAGTATCCAAAAACCTCTGCAAGGTAAACTTGATTTTAAAGTAAATGAAAAACCAGCATCTATTCAGAACCATCTCGCCTATATTTTTCAACATCCTGATAGTCATTTTTTTTTTGATACGCTAAGCGATGAATTAAAACAGCTTGGTCTAAATGAGCCTGACAGTGTCCTTAACGAAATGAATCTTCAAAACAGAAACCATCATTCTCCTCATCAATTATCAGAAGGACAAAAACGTCGCCTCACTCTTTTTTTTCCAGTGCTGCAAAAACGCTCTCTCATCTTAATGGATGAACCAACTTTCGGACAGGACCATGTGCAAACTCAAAAAATTATTCAACTAATTCAAGAATTAAAATCTGCTGGCTACGCTCTTATTGTGATCACGCATGACATCAATGTTCAAAAAGAAATTGCAACCCATATTTGGAGAATCAAAAAAGGAGAACTAGAGCATGTCTCATAATCCTAGCGCCCCTATTCGCCAAAGACTCTTTCATGATGCTCATCTTGCTTTATTTTTTTTGATTTTTTTTATCGGCATTGCCTTGCCCATTAAATGGTATCTCATTATTTTGTGGGCTGCTTCTTTTGCGCTTCTTGCTTATTTGTTAAAAGTATCTCTGACGTTTATTCTGCAAAGTCTTAGCTGGGCTCTACTTCTTTCTTTGTCCGTTTGGCTCATCAACTTTTTCTTTCACAGTAAGCAGATTTCATCTGACGAAATCATAATTCGCGCCACTCACACAACCCTGAAAATTGGAGTCATCACTTGGGTCGCACTGCTCTCATCAAGAATGATTCATTTGCGAGATATTGTGATGCTCACTTTACAAAAAAAATGGCTACATCTTCCTATTGGCTATGCCTGCCTCTGTGGGCTAGGCTCGCTATCACTTTTGCAAGCAGAGTCAAAACGCATTACATTAAATGCAAAACTTCGCGGCATAAAATGGCATCAAAGAATTCTCGTATGGATTCCACTTTTGATTTTTTCTCTTCGCCATGCACAGCGCGGAGCCATGAGCCTTCGCGCAAGAGGTTTGTATGAAAATAAAAGCTTTTACTATAACTACCAAGCAACGATGGCACAAACCAGACGATTTATTTTTTTTATAACCTTATGGTTTATTTTCATCACACTGACTGCATACTTTTTAAAAAATTAGATTCTTGGTTCAATTGAACAAGACATGTACCATGTTGTCGAATAAGTACCCTGCACTAAACTAAGAGCTGGAACACCCGTGTAGGAAAGATACATATCCACATATCCTGTACCTGTTTGATCCTGCCAAGACGTCATGGGAATAGAAGGTACAACGTTACTCTCAAAATCCACTCCTTTTAAATTACTAAAAGAAAAAATCGCACTGGGCATCGTGGCATGAGTGAGGTGATCCGTTAAATCAAAAGTAGTTACCGTCGTGAAAGCCGAAAAATCAGTATTGTTAGCCATGGTAGCTCGTGCAATATAGAGATCCGTTTGCGAAGTTGTTAAATCTAAATTAGAGGCAATCGGTTCAGCATCGAGAGAAAGTTCACATGCAGGATCAATCCCCGCAGAAAGATTAATGCTGTCATTGCCTGCGCAATACACTGCCTGAAAAATAATAAGAGCAAAAAGCATTATTATTTTTTTCATTCTAAACTCCTTAAAAACTATTCTAAAGTATAAAAGTTAAAAAAATTAAAAACCTTTATTATTAATATCTTATGCCATTTCATAAATGAGATCATCTTCAAAAAAGTGTGTCCTTTTTGAGTCGCGTTGACACACAGTGCTTTGCAATGCTATGTACTATGTAATGGAAAAACACTTTAATAATTGGCTGACTCAAATCAAAAAAGGATATCTCGATCTTTGTATTCTTATGCTTATTGAGGCAAATCAAAAAGCTTATGGATTTCAAATCATCGCTCTCTTAGAAGATTTAAATCTCTCCATAAAGGAAGGAACTCTTTATCCTTTACTCAACCGCATGACCGCAGATGAGTTGCTGACGGCTAAATGGGAAACCGAAAATATTCAAGGAAATCCCAGAAAGTTTTATTCTATTACACCACAAGGATTAAAAACCTTAGAACAAATGACTTTAGAATTTCAAAGCATGAATAAGATATTTACAAAAATAAAAAAAATTGGAGGATAAATGAAAAACACTGAATTAGAAAATTATCTCACAAAACTAGAAAAGGCTTTGGGGCCCATCGCGGTTTCCGAGAAAGCAGAAATTATTACGGAAATTAAAAGTCATGTTCTCGACTCTCTCGAAACAAACAGCTTGAAATCAACAAAAGATATTTTAAGTAGTTTGGGAGAGCCGGAACAAGTAGCCAACAAATATCTCCTTGAACGTGGACTAGAGCCACAGAAGGCTCCGAAGCACCCCATTATAAAATGGCTGACTATTGGTTTTCTCGGCACCATGACTCTTATTGTTCTTTCCTTTTTTCTCCTGCTTTGGAAATTTACTCCGATTATAAAAGTAGATGAAAAAAGCGGTCATGTGCAAATTCTTGGAGGCTTGATTGATATCAATGATTCTGATGAAAAACTTAATAATGCAAAAGAATTAAGCGGTGATATCAAAATTACAGAACAAAATAAAAATGACATTTTCTTTGATTTTGGCAATGCTCTCATCGATTTTGAAAACAATGAAGTCAGTAATGTCATTCGTTATGAATGCAAACTTGATCACGACGGAAAAATCAATGTGACTGAAAATAATAAAATTTATTTTGATTTCAAAAACACTGATGGAGTTAAATGTAATATTTATGTTCCTGAAAAATTAAATTTCAAAGTGAATGCGGCAAATGGCAAATTTACTTTTGATGAAATGGAAAATTCTCTGAGTGCCGATATTGCAAACGGCTTTGTTAGTTTCTATCCAAAAAGTACGGCTGAATATTTTTATGAAATGTCTGTTAAAAATGGCACCATCGCAAACTTTAAAAATGCCACGGACAAAACAAAAGCCTACGTCATCAAAATTAACATTACAAATGGGAGTATCGCGCAATAAATTCCTTACGGCTCTCTTGGCTCTACAGAGCAACTTGCATACCAGGTTGCTTGATAAACTCCACTGATAAGGCTTTGGGAAGGAATGCCCGTCGTCGTTAATAAGCAAAGATGACATGCCTCAAAAAATACACAACAAAGAGAACATTCTTTTGAGGAAATGTCGTTTAAACTTATTATTTTTATTGAAAATAATTTTTTATTATTTTTTTCGATATAATGGCTTTAGAGGGGAATCTATGAAAAAAATAATATTAATATTTCTATCTTTAATGTTAACTCAATCGCTCTTAGCAGGAACATCTGACTTCATAGATTTAACAACTAATATTGCGTTTAACTGCGAGATTGATATTCTTCCAGAAGCCATTGCTTCAAATCTTGATATAACTCAAAATCAGTCTCATTTAAAATTGTTTACTCTCAATATGGCAGGTAATGATCAAACACTCTTTACAGTCGATATGCCCAATGAAGAAAAATTAATGCATAATTCTATGCTGGGACAATATTTTTCCTTTGCAAGCCTGGACTATAATTTAGCAACAAATATTTCAGGAAGCTCATCTTCAAGTTCTGGAAATCTCTCCTTTCCTCAATCTCAAAGCTATCCAATAAGTTTTCCTGGAAATGGTTTTACTTTTTCCGAAGATATTTTTGCCAACTATACAGGAGTTCCTGCACTCAGTCTTGTTCAAGGGGTGTACTCAGCAACATGGCACTTTTCTTGTGGACCGATGATTTAATGAGAATCTTTAAAATAAGAATGGTTCCAAAGATCCAAAACCGTTCTTATTTTTATCAGCTCTAGTTTCGGTCGCTCCACTTCTTCTTTCACGGAGAGAAAAATTTTTTTAAAATTCATTCTCTCTATCTCATTTATTTTTTGCTCAGTGCCCGGCACTCTTCTCACTTCACCCGTCAATCCCACTTCTCCCAAAAAAATAATATCGTTATCAATCATTTTAGAAAAATGAGAACTTAAAATAGCCGCAATAATGGCAAGATCACTCTCGCGCCCTTTCAGTTTAATGCCACCGACAATATTGACATACACATCACTCATGGAAAGAGGAACACCTAAATATTTTTCAATGACCGCCAAAAGAAGACTAAGACGATTTTGATCAATACCTTGAGCGGTACGGCGGCCGTTGCCAAATTTATTATCCAGAACCAAAGCCTGCACCTCTACAAAAAGTGAGCGACTTCCTTCTTGAATACAACAAAGTGCCTTGCCATAAGCATTAGGTAGACTATCAGAAAGAAAATACAGTGAAGGATTCGCTACTTCGTGTAAACCATTTCCTTTCATTTCAAAAATGCCCACTTCCTGCGTGTTTCCGAAACGATTTTTTTGCGCGCGCAATACTCTGTAATGATGGAAAGGATCACCTTCAAAACTAAGCACCGCATCAACCATGTGTTCAAGGGCCTTGGGACCGGCAATCTGTCCCTCTTTGGTAACATGCCCCACAATAAAACAAGTCACACCTTGTGATTTCGCTTTATTCATAAGTTCGTGCGTGACTTCGCGAATTTGTGAAAGAGAGCCTGCAGTAGAGCTAATCGAATCAAGTGCTGTCGTTTGAATAGAATCCAAAATAAAAATTTGCGGTGCCTCTTGTTCAATCACTTGATCAATAATATCCCAAGATGTTTCGTGTAAAATAAGAAGTTTATCACTTTCTAAACCAAGCCTCTGAAAACGATCGGCAATCTGTCCTTCACTTTCCTCTCCACTGACATAGAGAATGGGGCCCACATTATTTTTTAAAAGTTTGGCACAAACTTCTAAGAGAAGTGTTGATTTTCCCACTCCAGGTTCACCTCCGAGTAAATTAAGAGAACCTTTCGTAATACCTCCTCCTAAAACGCGATCAAATTCGCTAATTCCACTCATTAAACGCTCTTCCACATTTCGCTGAATAGATTCAATGGTTTTAGGTTTTTTTGACGTAAGTATTTTTTTAGAGCTTCCTGAATGGTTATTAGAAGCAAAAGTTTCTTCGACAAAACTATTCCATTGCTCACATTCGGGACACTTCCCCACCCACTGAGAGGCTTGATAGCCGCAACTCTGACAAACATAATAGGATTTGATTTTTGCCATATAAACTCTTTTGTAATGGGCTTAGATAATTTGTATCATTTATAAAATCAGTTTTCGGCAGGCAAGCAAAGAGGAATCGCCGGAGCGTACACATAAGTACGTGAGGACGATGACGATGAAGCTTAACGAACCGAAAATTGATTTTATAAATGATATGAGTGGTTTTCCAGTGAACACAAGTAGTTGTCTCCTACCGTTGCTTCCTTCCGAACCTGGCGGGTTCAGAGAAACTACCTCATTCACGGAAAACCACCCAGAGTCTAACGGCGCAAACTATAATTGTCAAAACTTCAACTTTTCTGTTCTTTTAAAGTGCTTTTTTGCAAAAAAATTTGTATTATGAGCTTCCAATATTTCTACTGCTGGCGTGGTGGAATGGTAGACACGTGCGCTTGAGGTGCGTATGGAGCAATCTGTGGAGGTTCAAGTCCTCTCGCCAGCACCAATTAAATTATCTTTTAAAAATATTAAAATCTTCATTGCAAATTACTAAAAAGTAATTGTACTCATCTCTTTTGATACCTCCTTTTACTTATTCTATATAAACAATATTTAAAGATGCCAATTTGGCATCTTTAAATATTAAGGAGAATTTAAAAATGGCAAACATGACATCAGTAAAAATTGAAAAAATGATCTACGTCATTCGTGGGTGTAAAGTTATTCTAGATAGTGATCTTGCCAAATTATATGGTGTAGAAACGGGTACTCTTAATAGACAAATCAAGCGAAATATTGAACGATTTCCAAGTGACTTTATGTTTCAGTTATCAAAAAGTGAGTTAAAAATTCTTCGTCAATCAGACCCCGTTTTTCAAGACGCTACTCATGCCAGAAAATATGCTCCCTATGTTTTTACAGAATATGGTGTTGCGGCACTTTCTGGAGTACTTGGTAGTAAAATTGCTATCAAGGTCAATATTTCAATCATTAGAACTTTTGTTCAAATGAGAAAATTATTATCAGAAGATCAATCATTTATTGACAAAATTAACGAACTAGAAAAAAACTCAAATAAATTGTTTCAAATTATTTTTAAAAAACTAGACTCTTTAGAAGCCAGTGCGCCCTTACTGCCAGCCCATAGGAAAAAAATTGGTCTTAATAAAAATTAAATGCTAATTGTTCATTCATTAATTTACTATGATGAAAAAAGTATTATCTATTCACCAAAATAATCAAGCTCACTGGGTAGGAGACGGTTTTTTCGTTAAAACCTTGCTCAGTTATTCCCAAATGGCTGAAGCTATTTCTCCTTTTCTACTTCTCGATTACGCAAGCCCCACTCACTTCTCTCCCTCATCCACTCGTCGAGGCGTTGGTTCTCATCCTCATCGCGGATTTGAAACTGTCACGATTGTTTATCAGGGTGAAGTAGAACATAGAGACTCTACTGGAGCAGGGGGAACTATCGAACAAGGCGATGTGCAATGGATGACCGCTGCCTCGGGCCTTGTGCATCAAGAATGGCATGGAAAAAACTTTGCACAAACAGGGGGGACTTTTGAAGTAGTTCAACTATGGGTGAATTTACCGCAAAAAGATAAAATGACTAAACCTCGTTATCAAAGCATCCAAAAAAAGAATATTCCACTTATTACTTTAGAAAACGAAGCAGGATCTTTAGCGCTTATTGCAGGTGAGTATGCTAATCAAAAAGGTATCGCTCAAACTTTTAGCCCCATCAATCTCTGGGATATCAGAGTCAAGGCAAACGCAAGTGTCGAACTCAATGTGCCCTCTGAACAAACCGCACTCTTGCTCCTTCTCAAAGGTAAAATAGAACTTTCTGGGTCTCACGAAGTCAAAGAAACAGAAATAGCTATTCTTGATCTCATAGGAAACAAAATTATTTTTACAGCACAAGAAGACTCAATACTTCTTTTTTTAGGTGGCGAACCTATTCAAGAACCTATTGCTGGCTACGGCCCCTTTGTGATGAATACTCAAGAAGAAATTGTTCAGGCCATCAAAGATTACCAAGAAGGCAAAATGGGTTTGATCCCATGAATTTTTTACAACCCTGCTTTTTATAATTTTTAAGAAATGATATCATTCTCTATGTTTCAAAAAATTTTCTTTTTATTGATCTGTTTAGTGAGCATGTTTGCTTATTCTCAAAATTATATTGAAGATCGCTATGAGGAATTACTGGAGCAAAACGATTGTAGAGATTGGCTAGAACAAGAAAATTTTCCCTGCGCCTTAAGACTCAAAAATACTAATGGCGAATGGAAAAAACCTAGCTCCGTTGCCATCAATTTTGTCAAAAATCACAAAACGTCTATTATTGAATACGCCAAAATTTATGGAGTAGCTCCTGAAGCGATTGCCGCTGTTTTTATCGCTGAAGGCACTGTCAATATAAACCTTGATGATAAAATTCAAAACCTAGTCTCTCAACTAGTTGGCGAAAAACTGGTTATGAAATTAGGCAAGATGATCGGATTGAATATTAGTTTGGGGCCCGCTCAAATTAATGAACAGGGGCTTATTCAGGCTCTGGAAGTGATCCGCTCGGTTGAGAAAAAAAATATTAGTCTCGAAAAACTAAAAGAAGAAATTATGTGGGGTAATGATGAACCTTACGGGCTTATCTGTCCGACTCTCATTGTCATTGGGGCGATGATAAATAATAATACAACGGGCTCTATTCGCATTGTTGCTGCTCTCCTCCATAAAGCTCAACAGGATTATCAAAAAAAAGGTGTCGATATATCAAAAAATCTAGGTGCCTTAGTTACTCTCTATAATTTAGGTAAAACTCAAGAAAAAGCACAAGCAATTAATGATCCTCTTAAATATATACCTAAGGTTAATTTCTTAGGGCTTTTTGCCCAAAAATATCAATCAATCATTTTGCAATCTCTGAAATAGAATCTCTCCAAAGTGACTCTTATTTGAGGCGTTTTATTTTATATCGTCCTAAAATATCCTTTAATTAAGTTAAAATTATTTTTTCTCCGATAATGAACCTTGAAAGAGGTGCGTATGTTTAAAATCATTCCTTTATTATTTCTCTTTATCTTTGCCAGTTGCGGAGATAATGCCAATGTGGGCATTAATCCCAATCAACCAACTCTTAAACCTTCTTCTTTAGCTTTGCCTTCTAGCGCTGATGCTCTAGATGATGCTCTCTCTGTCGAACAAGGAAGCTCTTCTGCGATCAACGTTCTTATTAATGATGTTATCAAAGACATTGATAACGAAAGCTTAGTCATCACCAAAGAAATAAATGCGGACTGTTCGATTGTGAATGGAGAGGTATCGATTAACACAGCGACAAGTACTGTCGGTGCAGCTAGTTGTGAGTATCAAATTTGTAATAAAGACAAAGTATGTGATCAGGCGAATATAAATATTAATATTTATTCACCTGCCTCTCCTGATCTATTGCTAACCAAAA
Organism: uncultured Bacteriovoracaceae bacterium; assembly: GCA_964416605.1. Classification (GTDB taxonomy): domain Bacteria; phylum Bdellovibrionota; class Bacteriovoracia; order Bacteriovoracales; family Bacteriovoracaceae; genus CAYQEW01. The sequence continues at coordinate 19,857 of CAYQEW010000001.1, forward strand.
AAGTAGATAAGTCTTCAGCAATTGTTGGGGATAATGTTGTCTTCACCCTCACCGTCAAAAACAACGGTCCAACTAATGCAACGGGTGTCAGTGTTACAGATATTCTTCCTAACACGCTCCAATTTATTTCTAGTAGTTCCAGCGCTTATAATCAGACAACAGGAGTTTGGACAATTGGTTCTCTGAGTAGTGGCGCTTCTGTCTCGTTAACAATCACTACTCAGATTCTCGCCTCAGCATCTGGATCACTTATTACCAATACTGCGACCAATCTTCACTGTGATCAAGGAGACGCCAATAGTTCTGCGGACACACCAAGTGCCACAGTAAGCGTTGGGAGCCTTTCTCCTGACCTTCAAGTTACAAAAGAATTAGGAACAGCAGAACTTATTTTTCCCACTGGTTCTGAGGATCCTGACTATACTTATGCGACAGCCGGAACAAACATAAGTTACAAAATAACAATTAAAAACAATGGGCCCGTCAATGCAACACTTGTTTCTTTAACAGACAAATTACCTAGCACTCTTGAGTTTATTTCTAGCAACTCTTCCAAAGGATCTTATTCAGCAGTATCTGGTATATGGAATATTGGTTCTCTAGGTAATGGAGAATCTGCCACTCTCACACTCACAGCAAAAATCATTGTTTCCGCCTCTATTAACGGGGCTACTATTATCAATACGGTCACCAATGTCACTTCTCAAAATGGTGATAGTAATTTATCTGCCGATGATTTAATTGAAAGTGTGAGAATTGAGACATTGGCTCCTGCTTTGATTTTAAATAAAACGGTGAGCAATCCAAATCCTCAATTAGTCTATTCTCCTGCAGTACCGACACCGTTCTTCTATACCATTACAGTTAGAAACCTAAGTCAGGTAGAAACAACTGGTGTCAAAGTTACAGATCTTTTGCCAAGTGGCATCGTCTATCAATCAAGTTCGGCTTCTCATGGAAGCTATAATAACACTACTGGCCTATGGTCTATTGGCACACTTAACTCAAATGAAACAGCTTCTCTGCAAATTAATGTCACCCTCAACTCAAGCCCTGTTTTTTGGGCAAGTCATATTTTTAGAATAACTAATTGGGTGACCAATCCAACGTCAGAGCAAGGAAATAATAATTTGTACCAAACTGCTTCTGCAACGATCAATGTGGTGCCTTAAATAAAAGGCGCCATGTTCCCATAAGAAACTCTTTTTCTCTTTATTTAATTTTTTTTTACTTTTCGCCGATAATTAAACTTGAAAGAGGTGCGTATGCTAAAGTTTTTATCTGTCCTATTTATGCTGATTCTGACGAGTTGTGGAGACAATGCCAATGTGAGCATTAATCCCAACCAATCCAACTTAAAACCATCTTCTCCGCTTGTCACTCCTGCCAAAGTAAGTGCGGCTGATGATACCACTTCTGTTGAGCAAGGTTCTTCCTCTCAGATTGATGTCCTAAACAACGATACAATTGATGACAGCAGTCCAACTGTCACAATTATAAATCAAAACAATGTCAGTTGTTCTATTGTCAGCAATCAAGTTGTAGTGAGTACCGCCTCTAGTTCAGTCGGCGCTGGTTTATGTGTTTATCAAGTATGTGATTCTCATAACAACTGTGATCAAGCTAATATTCATATCAATATTTTCACTCCAGCTTCTCCGGACTTACAAGTCTCTAAGTCTGCAAACAGTGCTTCTGCCACAGTTGGATCAAATGTTGTATTCACTCTTGCAATCAAAAATAATGGGCCCGTAAATGCTACTAGTGTGGCTCTTACGGACCTTCTTCCTTCTTCTTTGCAGTATGTTTCGAGTGCTGCCTCTATTGGATCATATAATTCGACAAATGGTTTATGGTCTGTGGGAAGTCTGGCAAATGGTGCAACTGCTACTCTATCTATTACGGCTAAAGTTCTTGCTGCAGCTTCTGGCACAAGTGTGACAAATGCCATCACAAATGTAACTTCGGCAAATGGTGATTCCAATGGCTCTACGGATGATAATACTGCTACGATCAGTGTACCTGTCGCAGCTCCTGATCTTGTTGTCACTAAATCAGTTACTCAAACCGTTGTGAGGGCAGGTGAAAGTTTTGCACGAGTGGGAGATACCCTTATTTACACTCTTACAATTCACAATAATGGACCGACCGATGCCACGGGCGTTGCTCTAACGGATATACTCCCTAATGGCATTCAATATATTTCAAGTGTTGCGTCTCTTGGAAGCTACAACTCCTCTTCCGGTTTATGGAGTGTTGGATCTTTAGCTAATAGCGCTACTGCTCAATTGACAATCACCACTAAGATTTTACCTTCTGCGCTTGTTATGAATGACATACAATATTATAAAAATATTGTTCAAAATTTTGTTTCTTCACTTTTCATGTCCACTGCATATGGCGCAGCTCACATTGTCACCAACACAATTACCAACGTAACTTCTAATCAAGGTGACTCAAATACTTCTGTGGATGACAATACCGCTTCAATTGCTGTAGCAGTAGCCATCAATGATATTCAAGTTTCTAAAGCAGTGAATCTTTCCTCTGCAATAGTTGGAAGCAATGTCATTTTTACTCTTACTGCAAAAAATAATGGGCCTACTGACAGTGGGGATGTCTCACTTACAGATATCCTTCCTTCAACATTGCAATTTATTTCAAGCACACCTTCTCAAGGAACTTATGACAGTACTTCAGGAGTTTGGCTAGTTGGTACACTTATCAATGGTGCTTCAGCAACGCTTTCAATTACCGCGAAGATTCTTCCTGCCGCTTCTGGAACAAGTGTGACAAATACCATCACCGCGGTTAGTTCAAGCAATGGAGACAGCAATGCTTCCGCGGATGATAATACTGCAATTATTAATGTACCAATTGCCGTAACTGTTAATGCGGTTGATGATTCCTACAATGCGGGCCACAATATTCTTTCAAGTCTCAATGTTTTATCTAACGATACATTTAATGTATCGAGTGGCACAGTCTCTATTGTGTCAGGATCAAATGGAACTTGTACTTGGAATTCAACAACTCATTTAATTAATTTTTTACCAACTCTAGGATTTTCAGGAAGCGCTAATTGTATTTATCAAATCTGCCAAGGATCAACCTGTGACACTGCAACGGCAACTATCAATGTCGCAGCTTTTCAAACACACGTTGGGCCGAACCAACCCATCGGTTGTACCAATGTTTCTCAGTACTATCCAGCTAGCGCTCTTCCAACAACCTATAACGCTATTGGATTAGGAACCGTTGCAAGTCCTTATATTATATATACTCCAGCACAACTTGCTCATCTAGCCAGTATTTCAACGAATATGAATTCTACTCGAAAAGATTTTAGCATTAGAAGTAATATTGATTTTGCTCCTTTTTATACAGCAGGAGGAAGTGAATTTTCTATTCCCAATAACCCTAATATACAATTAGATCAGCTTGTTGTTTGGGGAAATAACTGTCTCCTACAAAATTTTAAAGAGACCTCGAATGGAACAAGAAGTTATGGTGGGCTTTTTGGAAAGATATCAGGAGAGGCTAAATTTTATAATGTGCGTATGAGAAACACTACGCTAGAAAATCATAAAGGAAATGTGGGATCTCTTGTAGGATCCGTTGCTCAATCAGTCATCTCTGATAGTTCTTCAAGTAATCTCGTTATTAAAGCGAATTTAAATTTTCCTTATGCTCCTTTTGGCACAACGATCATTGGTGGTATCCTAGGCTACAGTGATCGTGGTTCTCAAATTTGGAATACTTTTGCCTGTGGAGAAATATCATCTCTTAGTGCGAAAATGGGGGGAATTGCTGGATCCTTTGGAGACACTGGAGCTGGCGAGATCTTTGATACTTATTTTAAAGGAAAGCTAGATAATATTAAAAACCTTAAGATGGCGGGGATTTTAGCAGAAGCTTCTGACACTATTATTTATACCTCACCAGTTATAAAAAACAGTTATTCTGTGGGGAAAATTATTTCAACAGGTGTTGGCGCTGCTCCTGGATCAGGGAGCACAACAAACTATGCAGCGGGTATTAGTACAGCAGGAAATGAAAAAAGTGATGGACAACTTACCTCTAAATCTGTCTTTACGACAATGTATGTTGATACAGCTCTTTCTGATGCCGCGAGTTACAGTGCCCCCATTAATACTAATGATGGGGTAAGTGGAGGTTATTTTCAAAGCAGTATTTGCTCTACACCAATAAAAAACTGTCGAACAAATAGTTTAGATGCACCAGTGACATCTCCTCTTAGTTATTTTTACAATATGGCAAATGCTCCAATGAATACATGGGGTTCTCAATGGACAGCCACAACAACTTTTCCAACTCTGGCTCCTGGTGATCCATGTGACAGTTACGTTGTGCCATAAACAATTTAAAAAGGAAGAGGATAATGATTATCCTCTTCTCCACTGACGAAAGCGCGCTGATAAGGATCAATCAAAAAAAGAAGTTCGCGATAATTTTTCTTTTGATCAATGAATTCTTGAATAAGTGAAAAAATAGAATCGCCCGCAGAGGCAAAATAGGAAGGCATTGCATTGGTTATAATATCTAAATGCTTGCTCCAATGAAAGTTAGGATTCACTGCCTGATGGCGTTTCTCTAAAGTTCCGTCGGTATAAGAGAAACTATCGCAGGCATCAAGATAAAAAATTTGATATTTATCTTTTATAAAATTTCCCACTCGTTCTAAAAAATAAATATTACTCCCTAGGCCCGCATGGCCACTATAAATAATAACATCTGCTGCCCCAATATTTTTATTGTAAAAAAAAAGTGATTTAACTGAATCAATATTTAACTCTCCTGCCAAAAGTATTTTTATCTCAATTTTTTTTCCATCCTTTTGCTCAAAAAAAAGCTCAACGGTCGGATGGTCTAACCCTGGTAACTCTCCTTCTTGAAGAGAATTCGAGACGATTTTGCCTAAAGAATTTTTCCATTTTTGATAGAGATTTCTCACATTCAAAATACCTATATCTTTTTGAGGATTGGGGGATTTTTTATCCGCAACACTTTGGATGTATAAAATTGAGAGTTTATTGTCTTTCCATATTTCTTGATACTCTGGAAATTTCCCTTCCGTATTGAAAGAACTTTTTTTAAACCCAATAGGAAAACTAATCGCTAAGTCTTCATCACTGTTTTGATGGTTTCTTAAAAGACAATTTTTATTTAAGGGACGATAATGATACCAAAAATTTAATTGAAGCATTTGATATTGACCGCTTTCAAAACATTGATAACCATCCACTTTTTTTTTGTTCTGAGCATACTGAGAGTACCAAGGTCCCTGCAAAAATTTTTGGTCTCCCCGTTTCGGTAAAATAAGATCTAAGCTGTCAGGGATTTTGCGCTCAATGGGCCAGACAATTTTCAGTTGTGCTTCATAAACATAGTGATGGTTTACCTGCAAATCTGTCGCTCGTGTTATTTGTATCTTAAGATGACGGAGTTTGACTCCTGCACTCAGTCCATTGAAAAAACCTAGGGAATAATAAAGTTGATTAACAATTTCCTGCTTAACGGTGGGAATATCCGATGAACTGGACTCGATTATTCCTCGACTAATAGTTCCCTCAAGAAGCACGGTGTTCGCCGAATCATGAAAAAAAGAAGACTGAGCACTCATATTCTGAGTGAAAAAAATAAGCCATAACATCCATATTAAAATCTTCATATTCTCTCTTTTATAGCCGAAGAGAGATAAAAAAGGAAACGACATGTGTGGTCTAATGATCTCCCCTGTGCACTGGCAGAATAAACAAGAAAAAAAGACACTCTCTCATCGAGGGCCTGATCAAATCAATCATCTCAAAACAAATTATTTTTCAATGGACTTTTATCGTCTCGCCATCATGGATCTTTCTCCGCTTGGAATGCAACCCTTTGAGTCTGAAAAAAACTTAGCCCTTTGTAATGGTGAAATTTATAATTTTGAATCTTTGCAAAAAGAACTGACGAATTTTATTCCTAAATCTCATTCTGACTGCGAATTTCTTGTTCATTATTTTGAAACCTTTGGAGCTGAGCGCTTGTGCCAAAAACTAGATGGAGAATATGCTCTCGTTATAGCTAGCAAAAACTCTTCTGACATATTTGCAACCAGAGATCCTTTAGGAGTACGGCCTCTTTTTTATATTGAGCACAATAATGAAATTGCTTTTGCCTCAGAAGTAAAATCGCTGATGCATCTTGAGGGAACCATTAAGCCTTTTCCTCCTGGACATTATTATTTCAATAAAAAATTTATTCCTTACTTTCATTTTCCTAAAACTCACATCTCTCCTCATTTAGATTCTATTTTCAAAAACATTCATGACTTACTCTATAGCGCAGTCGAAAAAAGATTGCACGCCGATGCGCCGCTTGGCTTTTTACTCAGTGGTGGAGTTGACTCCAGTCTGGTTTGTGCCATCGCTTCGCGTGTGCTCAAAAAACCGCTTGAAACTTTTTCCGTGGGACTCAATGTTGACCCTATTGATTTAAAATACGCCAAAATGGTCGCTGATCATATTGGCTCAAATCATCATGAAATTATTTTTACGACGCAGGAAGCGATTGCTCATGTCCCAGAACTCATTAAGCAACTAGAAACTTTTGATATCACAACTATTCGCGCCTCTATTGGAATGTCTCTTTTATGCAAGGCTATTCGTGCCAAAACAAGTATCAAAGCTCTTCTCACTGGCGAAGTCAGCGATGAATTATTTGGTTATAAATACACCGACTTTGCTCCCAGTGCAGAAGAATTTCAAAAAGAATCTTTAAAAAGAATCAAAGAATTATTTGTTTACGATATTTTAAGAGCTGATCGCTGCATTGCTTTTCATAGTCTTGAAGCGCGTGTGCCTTTTAGCGACAAGCAATTTGTTGAGTATGTTCTCTCTCTCGATCCACAGCTTAAAATGAATACCTACAATATGGGTAAATACCTGCTTCGCAAATCTTTTGATCATTCAGATTATCTACCTCATGAGATTTTATATCGCGACAAAGCTGCTTTTTCTGATGCCGTCGGACACTCCATGGTCGATGAACTCAAAAAATATGCCGACAATAAATACAGCGATGAAGATTTAAAAAAGGCTCAAACGAAATACTCTCACTGCCCTCCGATTAGCAAAGAGTCTCTTTGGTATCGAGAAATTTTTGAGAGCTTTTATCCCGAAAAATCCTATCTTATTCCTAGTTTTTGGATGCCCAATCAAACTTGGCAAAACTGCAATGTGAATGATCCCTCGGCGAGAGTGCTCGCTAATTATGGTAAAAGTGGGGAGTGAGGATATCCTCATAGAAAACCCCAAACTCTCCAGAAGAATGAAGTAGATGAAGCTCGAGCACCCAAAGATTTTCAATCGGTTTTTTTTCAAAACCTGCTAATGAACCTTTGTGATAAAGGGCATGAGGAAAATCTCCCAAACGATGGCCTACCATTTTATCATTCAGAAAATAATTTTTTAGCTTTGCTAACTCTTGAGCTCTTTCATAGAGATTTATGCCAGAGAGGTTTTCTTGTTTCCATAAGTTTTGTAATGTAAAAAAAATTTCGCAAACATCCTCAATCATTTTTTGCGCTTGATCGTTTTTGCCATGGACATAACTTCTGCCAATATCTGTTTCATACCCATCTATTACGGCACCTAAATCAATAAAATAAATGTCATTTTCTTTGAGGATAATTCCTTCTTCAGAAATTTCCTTAAAAGACTTTTGAGTATTAGAAGCGATTCTCAATTTAGTGGGATGCCAAAGTTTTTGAACACCATTTTGATAACAAAGATTTTCGAGAAGCTCTATTCCTTCCTTTTCACTTATACCTGTTGGTATTTGAGCTGCAAAAAGATCTATCAGGCCCAGCACTTTTTCGCGTGCTTTTAAATAATCATTGAGGCAAAATCCTTTTCCCACTTGTTCTCTAATATCCATAAAAAACCTTTTGAAAATTACTTTCTATTTGCAAAACCAAGTCTTTCACTTCCCCATTCAAGCGACGAGAATACTCAGCATAAACTTCTTGAATCGAAGTATCATAGTCATCTGTTTCCAGAAAAACTCTATTAATTGGATAGGCTCTTAGTTTAGTTAAAGACATTTTACTTATTTGTTTAAAAGAAAAAGAAAAATACACATCGCTTTTAAAAAGATTTTGAATACTAGGATTCTCACCACAATGATGAAAAATAAGAGGTGATGTTATTTTATATTTTTTAAAGTAAAAAGCTAAGTCACTTGCAGCTCGCACACAATGGACAATAATCGGCTTAGGATTCTCTGCAATAAACTCTAATTGCTTTTGCAAAATATCAATTTGCTGATCCCAGTTTTCCTTTCGCACTCGATCAAGTCCCAATTCTCCATAAGCAAGAAAAAAAGGATCCTGTAAACATTCTGTGAAAAATATTTTTTGAGAGGTATGCCACGGATGAATTCCATAAGAATAATAAAAATTATTCCTTAGGGATAAATCATCAATACTATTTACGGTGAAAATATTCTCTGATTTTTCTTTTAAATGGTGTGAATGAGTATCAATAAACTTCATTTTTCTTCACCAGATAATCCAAAACATAAGAAGCTGCATGCAAGCCAAAAGCCCCTGTCACACAGGAGCTAGAGCCCAAACCTTCAGTACATGACTTACGCTCACAGATTTCCTCTGAACTAAATAGCGATTCTTCGCTTGAGCTAATACAATCCGTAAATATTTTTTTTTGCTTATAGGGCGGTAAAATTTTGTCTAATTTCATTTTTTTACGCATTCTTGCCAAAAGTTTATCATGTTCCGTGCGAGCCATATCTTTTATGGAAACAAGAGAAGGATTTTTTTTACCTGCCGAACTTCCACTCACCAAAAGTCCTATCTTTTTCTCTGTGCATATCTTAAAAATTAAACATTTCGCTGAAAGCGAATCAATGGCATCCAAACAAAAATCAACTCCCTCCACAATCTGCTCCACATTACAAGCCGACACAAAATCATAAATAATATTAATTTTACATTGAGGATTAATGTCTTGCAGACGACTCGCAAGGACTTCTACTTTTGGTTTACCAATAGAGCTATTAAGAGCTTGCAATTGACGATTAATATTCGTCACACAAACATCATCCATATCCACAAGAGAAATGCAGCCAATACCACTGCGCACCAGAGATTCTGCTGCCCAGCTTCCAACTCCCCCTAGGCCAATGATCATGACATGAGATTTCTGAAAAATTTCAAATTTCTCCATTCCGTAAAGATGAATAATTCCTCTAAATGCTTGACTCATTTTTTTTATAGTTCTCTTCGATAAATTTTATAATGTCACTGGCAATATTAACACCTGATGTTTTTTCGATTCCTTCAAGACCTGGGCAAGAATTTACTTCGAGTATCATGGTCTTCTCTTTTGAACGAATCAGATCAACTCCTGCCATATTTAAACCAATTTTATTCGCGGCAAGCTTAGACATTTCCTCTTGAGAAAGACTAATTTCAATTTTTTGAGAAGTTCCTCCGCGATGAAGATTTGATCTAAAATCACCCTCTTTCGCTGTGCGCTCCATCGTGGCGATAATTTTATTTCCTAAAACAAAAACGCGAATATCACAGCCCTTTGATTCCGCAATAAATTCTTGTAGCATGATATTTGTTTTTAAACTAAGAAGAGTTTCAACAACCGAATAAGCCGATTTTTCAGATTCCGCAAGCACTGTACCAATTCCCTGCATACCTTCTAAGAGCTTAACGACAACAGGTGCCCCACCCAAAGACTGAATATTGCTTTCAACATTTAAGGCATTATGAGACACAATAGAGTTAGGAAAAGGTAATTGATTCTGCGCCAAAATTTGCATGGTGCGAAGTTTGTCGCGAGCATTCAGAATGCCTTGAGAAGAATTTAAAGTAAAAATACCCATCGCCTCAAATTGCCTCACAACCGCTATGCCATAAAAATTTGTTTCGACACTAATACGTGGAATAATCGCATCTAAAACACTCAGTGATTCTCCTTGATAAAAAATATCGCATTGATCACTCGAAATTTTTAAATCACAATTTACATAATCAATTGGAAATATTTCATGGCCCGCGCGAACCGCCTCATTGGCAATACGCGAGTTGCTGTAATTAAGTGAGTTGCGACAAAGCAAACCAATTTTCAATTTATTCATAGGCATACCTGCATTTTCTCGTTAAAATTTAGACACATTAAATATTAATACGGAGAAGTAGTCTATGGCTAAAATCACTCAAATAAAAAATAAAGAAAGTTTAGAACTTGAACAATTAGAAGCGGGACAAATTCATCGTTTCCAACTTCATATTCCCGGTAATTCGCTCGGTACAGCTTGGAGACTTCCTATTATTGTCGCTAAAGGTGTCAAAGATGGTCCCGTCCTAGGTATCACCGCTGCAGTTCACGGCGATGAACTCAATGGTCTATCGAGTATCTTTAAATTATTTGCAGAACTCAATCCAGAGGAAATGAGTGGCACTCTCGTGGCTGTACCTATCTATAATGTTCCAGGCTATATGAGTAAACAACGCTATTTTATTGACCGCAATGATTTAAATCGTTTTATGCCTGGTAAAAGAAAGGGCAATCCCGCTGAAATTTATAACTATCATCTCACCCATAAAATTATTAAAAAATTTAATTATCTTATGGATCTTCATACTGCGAGTGCTGGTAAAGTGAACAGTCTCTATATTCGTGCCGACTTAGAAAACGCTGAATGTAAAACACTTGCCTATCTGCAAAACCCACAAATTATCGTGCAAAAATATGATGCCGAAGGAACCTTAAGAGGGTGGGCTAACACTCAAAATATTCCTAGCATCACCGTTGAAATTGGAAACCCCAATACCTTTCAACACGATTTAATCGACGATACTCTCGATGGTATAAAAAATACGATGCGCCATCTCAAAATGATTGAGGGGCCCGTGCGCGATTTCACGGGCGATGCCACTATTTGCGATCACTCCTATTGGATTAATAGTTACAGCGGGGGCATCATTGATGTACTGCCTAAGCTCACACAAAAAATAAAAAAAGGCGAACTCATCGCCAAAGTTTATGATGTTTTTGGCGATCTTAAAGATGAAATTTTTTCTGATCAAGATGGTGTCGTGATTGGCAAAAACACTTCTCCATCCTGCGAAGCAGGTATGCGGATTGTGCATTTGGGAGTGAACAACGAATCTTAAAAATAATGAACCCTGCTGATTCCGAAGTACTACTTAATATCCCAAAATATACGCAAAAATAAGTGGTGCTACAATCGTAGCATCACTTTCAATCACATACTTTGGTGTGTGGATATCAAGTTTTCCCCAAGTAATTTTTTCATTGGGAATCGCTCCAGAATAGGATCCATAACTTGTTGTAGAATCTGAAATCTGGCAAAAATAACTCCAAAAAGGAACATCGTGCATTTCCATATCCTGATAAAGCATCGGCACCACGCAGATCGGAAAATCGCCAGCAATTCCACCACCAATTTGAAAAAAACCAATTCCCTTACCTGCGCAATTTTCTCTATACCAGTTAGCAAGCCACACCATGTACTCAATGCCTGATTTCATCGTAGAAGTTTTAAGCTCATTTTTAATACAGTAAGAAGCAAAAATATTTCCCATGGTTGAATCTTCCCAACCTGGAACAACAATCGGCAAATTCATTTCAGCAGCTGCTAACACCCATGAGTTTTTCGGATCAATTTGATAGTATTCTTTGAGATCACCACTCAGGAGCATTTGATACATATACTCATGAGGAAAATAACGTTCATTATTTTTATCTGCATTATTCCAACGTTTAAAAATTTGCGCCTGAATACGGCGAAAAGCCTCTTCCTCTGGAATACAAGTATCCGTCACTCGATTTAAGCCTTTTTCTAAAAGATCCCATTCGTCCTGTGGCGTTAAATCGCGGTAGTGAGGAATGCGCTCATAGTGATCGTGCGCCACAAGGTTCATAATATCTTCTTCCAGATTTGCACCGGTGCAACTAATAATATCGATTTGTCCGGCGCGAATCATCGGCGCCAAAATCTTTCCCATTTCCGCAGTACTCATGGCTCCTGCTAGAGTGACCATCATTTTACCGCCAGCAGTCTTATGAGCGACATAACCTTTAGCCGCATCGACAAGAGAAGCAGCATTAAAATGCAAATAATAATTTTCCATAAACTGTGAAATGGTTTTCATAAATATCCTATTGTAAAAATTTTCCGTAAATTACTTTGTCATCTCCGTCGCGATAAAAATCTTTGAGACGAGCTACTTCGGTGTAACCAACCTTAAAATAAAAATGGCGAGCCGCCTCATAATCAGAGGTTCCGGAGGTTTCAGCATAAAGAGCTTTCCCGCCTTCTTCTTTAACTTTTTGCTCTGTCATGTGAATCAACTGTGAACTTAAGCCCTTGCCCTGTTGATCTTTGGCCACCGCAATCCAGTAGAGATCATATCTTTTATTCGTTAGAGGAATTTCACTAAAGCACGTATAACCGACAATGCGATCATTCTCTCTCGCGAAAATAAAAGAATAAGCTGCGGGATCAAGAAGCGCTTCTTCTACTAATTCTTGAGCGGTTTGCACTTCAATCTCATTAAACACTTTTACTTGTGCCACCAGTTCTCTAATTTTTTCGGGATCATCTTTTTTTAACGTTGTATCAAAAATCATAGCGTTCCTATTTTAACAATTTTTTCAATCAGCTGATTATAGCTAATACCTTGGCGCTCTGCGGCTGCAATAAATCCTGAGTCACTGGTGATACAAGGATTAGGATTGACTTCTAAAACATAGGCTTCGTTGTTTGCATTAAGTCTAAAATCAACCCGTGCATAGCCCTTTAATCCAAAAGCGTCCCAAGATTTTCTCGCAAGATCTACCACGAACTGATACTCCTCGCCTAAGAACTCTCTCGTACTGTTTTCATACTCAAAACTTCCTTCTGTCCATTTGCAATTATAATCGACAATATGGGGTTTACCTTCTGGATAGTTAAAAACAATTTCCGAGATACCGAGCACTTCCGAATGATTTTCGGCTCCAATTAAACCAACCTGAAGCTCTCTGCCTTCAATAAATTCTTCGGCAAAAAAATCAAATCCATACTGAGTTCTTTTTTCTTCAATTTTTTGTAAAACATTATCATACCCTGTCACAATGCTCTTTTCATCAATCCCGATAGAAGCATCTTCGGCACAAGCTTTAACAATATACGTTCTCTCATCTTTTTTAAAATCACCAGGATGATTAATCGCAAAAGACTTCATAAGAGATTTGGCAATTTTTTTATCTGCCGCTAAAGCAAGTGCGCGTGAACCATTTCCTGAAAAAGGAATTTTAAGAGCTTCTAAATAAGAAGGTATTAAATAAATAAACTGATCAGAGCCCTTAAAAGATTCTACTAAATTAAAAATAAAATCTATCTTGTGATGACTTAAATAATCAGCCAAAAACATTGAAACAATTCTGCAAAGGCAGTTCATCGACTTGATGATGGTTTGCCTCTAAGCCCAGCCTAACTTCTTTCACTTGGACAAGTGTATCAAGATCATCTTGTCTCTCAGAGCTAGGAGCATTGTAGATAATTAAAATATTCATGAGATCTTATAACGGTTTAGAGCTGAATCGACAATTCTCTTTATAAGTTCCTTATAAGGTAAATTGATTTGCTTACAAAGCAAAAGAAGATCCGATCGATCCGGATTTAAACCGGCGAGTGGATTGACCTCGATAAAAGAAGGAACCCCTTGAGCATTACAACGAATATCAAATCTTGCACAATCTCTAATCCCAAGAGCTTGCCAACTTTCTAGTACAAGTTTACCCACCTCACTGGCAATGCTATCAGTCGCTAACCTGTATTCGACGAGGGTTTCACAGTTTTCTTTATTGAAGTAAGTGTGGCCTCCCACTTCTGCACCTTGTTTTAAAATAACCTCTAAAACCCCTAGCACTTGAGGGCCTCTATCCCCGCCAACTACTCCCACAGTAAATTCACGGCCCGGCAAATACTCTTCCACTAAAACGGGTTGTTTGAAATCAGCTAAAAGAACAGAAGTAACTTCTTCTAATTCTTGCTTGGTATGGACAAGTGATTTTTGCGAAACTCCTTTGCCAGTGCCTTCCGCAACTGGTTTCGCAAAAAGAGGAAAGTTAAGAGAAAGAGTACTCAGGTCATTAAGATGAGAAATTAAATGATAATGAGCAGTTGTGAGGCCACTATCTCTTATTTGTTTTTTCGCAAGAGCCTTATTATGACAAATAATCAAGGTTTCAGTACTCGAAAAAGTGTAAGGTATTTGATAGGCGTCAAGAAGAGCGGGAACCTGTGCCTCTCTTGCAAGGCCGTGAAGTCCTTCTGCGATATTAAAAACAAGATCCCATTTTTTTCCCTGCGCGAGCAAGTTCACAAGGTTAAAAATATTTCCTATGCGCTCTACGGTGTAGCCTAAATCTTGAAGAGTACTCTCAATTGCATGAATGGTGTCTTCTGAATCAAACTCTGCTAATTGTTCTGAGTTTAGATTGAAATTCTTATAATCTGACTTAAGATCATAAACAAATCCAATTTTAAGACTCACAAATAAATTCCATTTTCACTTAAGCGACGCCCTTTTTTTCTCAACTCATTTTGCGCTTTGCCCAGATTACCCATTGGATCAGGGTAACGATAGGTTCCTCCCTCAAAATTAGTCAGGAGTAGATCATCACCATCTCTTCCCACAATATAATCTGGAAGAAGAGGAATTTTTCCTCCACCGTTGGGAGCATCTACAACAAATTGCGGTATCGCATAACCCGTGGTGTGTCCTCGTAAGCCTTTAATAATTTCCAGGCCCTTTTCCACGGAAGTTCTAAAATGAGAAGAACCTGAAACAGGATCGCACTGATACAAATAATAAGGTTTAACCCGAGCCATCAAAAGCTTGTGCATAAGCGATTTCATCGTCTCAACATTATCGTTAATATCTTTTAACAGAACGGTTTGACTGCCTAAAGGAATCCCCGCATCAGCAAGGCGCGCAAAAGCCTCTATTGACTCCGGAGTAATCTCATCGGGGTGAGCCACGTGAATGCTCATCCAAAGCGGATGATATTTTCGTAAAATGCGAGTGAGATTTTTTGTAATACGCTGAGGCATGACAATCGGAATCTTGGTGCCAATGCGGATAAATTCCAAATGCTTTATTTTTCTTAGGCGATTCAGAAGCCAATCGAGTTTCTCATCGCCAATACTCAGCGGGTCTCCTCCCGATAAAAGGCAATCGCGAATTTCAGGGTGAGCCTCAATATATTGAGCGGCTTTTTCCCATTGAGCCGTATTAAAACTGTATTCGCCGTTAGTTTCTCCTACCATGCGCGAGCGAGTACAGTAACGACAATAGGTAGAGCAAAAGCCCGTTGTCAAAAAGAGAACGCGATCTGGATAGCGATGAACCAGTCCCGGCGTTGCAGTATCGTGGTCTTCCCCTAACGGATCTGGATCTTCACCTGGGGTCTGAATAAATTCATCTCCTACGGGAATATGAGTGCGTCGTAAAGACTGCATCGGATTCTTTGGATCAAGAAGAGAGAGATAATAAGGAGTAATGGCAATGGGCAGATTGGCGGTACGCTTATCGACAGCCTTGCGCTCTTCATCCGTTAAATCAACAAAACAACTGAGGTGTTCCGTCGTTCTAATGCGATTTCTGACCTGCCACTTCCAATCATTCCAATCAGCAGAGCTAATGCCTGGGTAAAATTTTTTAATGAAGTTTTTGGTATTTTGACTTTGAGGGAATTTATTAATCAGATTTTTTGATACAGGAATATAAATGATGTTACCATCGAGAGAGCCGCACTGGGCGCTATTTTCAGCGTTTTTCTCCACCTTGCTAGGAGGCTCACCTTCTTCTATCTTTAGTTCGGAATTATTCATTCACTCTCCTTAATACTAAAAATTAACACTTTCTTTTTTCAGACACAATAAAAATCTTCTATTATACTGACGGCATTATGATTATAAATAAAACTAAGTGGAATCAAGTTGAACTTCATCCCACTACCCTGAAACAATTTAAAGCTGGTCATCACCTCGTTATTAAGGATCAATACACGGATCGCTTTCCCGATGATTCGATATTTCTTAAGACGGCTCAAATCTCTTTAAAAAAAATTTACTATACCCTTCAAGACTCGTCTCACCCTAAGGTTAAGGCAAGGCTTTGGAAGATACTTCCCTATGAAACAGAGCATCTTCCCAATATTGATTTTTACGATGAACTTGCAAAGCGTATTGCAACTAGTGTCGACAAAAGAAAGCGACTGGGTTTACTAGAAAATCGCAATAACTTCTATCTTATATTTGGGGAGCAGGATCAACTCCCTGGTCTGCATGTTCAACTTCTTGGTGATATCGTGCTTGTACAATACTATGCCTTTTACTGGAGCCAACTCGAACAAAGTATGTATAAGGCTTTGCACCAAGCGATCAAACAATTTTTTCCCGAACTTAAAATCAAAGACTATATTCGCCAATCAAGAAATCCTGATAAAAAATCAGTATATTCAAGCCTTAAAAATAAAAATATTGAACCAACTACCATAGAAGAATTTGGCGTTAAGTTTAAAATTAAATTTAATGAACACTACGATATCGGAATTTATACTGACATGAGCGCGATTCGCTCTGACATTATGAAAAAACTAAAACCAGAAAGCCATTTTCTCAATCTTTTTTCTTATACCGGAGCTTTTTCTTTGCAGGCAGCGAAGAAAAAGATCTACGCCACTTCCGTCGATCTTTCTAAAAAGTTTTTAGACTGGTCGGAGGAAAATCGTGCACTCAATCCTGACATTGCAGAAGACTATCTGGAAAATATCTGCGGCGATGCTTTAAAGGTAACGAGTAAATTTGCACAGGAAAAAAGAGTCTTTGATGCCATTCTTATGGATCCTCCTTCTTTTTCAAGCAATAAGAAAAAAGGCAGCAATGCTCTTGAGAGCTACAAGAGCTTTCTTCCGCTATTTGATAAAATCTTAAGTAATGACGGAAGTCTTTTTATTTTTCTCAACAATCACTCGGAAAAAAGAAAAAAATTTGAAGAAACTATTGAGAGTATTATTAAAAACAATCGCCTCAATTTTAAAATTAATAAAAAATTTAAACTTATTGATGATTGCAAACTTAATTTTCCCTACCCCGAAGCAGACTATTTAAAAGGTATTGAACTTATAAGAAACAAATAAAAGGAGTCTTTATGAAAACGATTTTATCTCTACTTCTCGCTCTCTCAATTATCTCTTCTTGTGCTACCGATTACAAAAAAACGGCGATTGGTGCTGGGGCTGGCGCGGTAGCAGGTGCTGCGGCAGGAACTCTTTTAACAGGTAAGGGAAGTCACAATGAAGGAGCCTTGATCGGAGGACTGATCGGTGGTCTTATCGGTGGCGGTGTCGGAATATATCTCGATAAGCAAGCTAAGGAACTTGCCCAAATTGCTGAAACTAAAATGACTGAACACGGTCTTGTCACCAAACTTAAAGGAGACATCACTTTTGATACCGGAAAAATAAGTGTCAAACCAGATGCCAAAAATCGCATTGCGCAAATCGCAGCCATTATCAAAAAATATCCTAAAGACATCGTAACAGTTTCGGGCCATACAGATAACAGTGGTTCAGAACTCGCCAATCAACAACTTTCTGAAGCTCGTGCCAGTGCGGTTCGCGCAATTCTTATTTCAAATGGTGTTCCCGCTGCAAGCGTCAGCGCCGTTGGAATGGGGTTCTCAAGTCCCATAGCAGATAATACAACTGCAACTGGCAAAGCTCAAAATCGTCGTGTTGAAATTGGTATCACTGTTCAAGAATAATGAAAGTTTTATTCATACTTATCACAATCCTTGCTCATCCGATTTACTCTCAAAACTCTCACTGGGTTTTGGGAGGCTCTTTAGGGTTTGGATTTGGAAAAATAAATGTAGTTGAAGTTTCTCCAAGAATTGGCTACCGCCTCACGCCAAGACTCACGACAGGAGTTGGCGTTGGTTATCGCTACTATAATAACCGAAATTATACGCCGACACTCACACAGAATATTTACTCTGGGCTGGCTTACGCCAATTACCAGTTTTTGCAAAATCTCTATGCCCACTCAGAATTTGATATCACTTCCTACAAAAATACTCTCACCCCATCGCGCACCTCCAGTCCTGGTCTCCTGGCAGGAGTTGGATATATCTTAGGCACTGGCTCGAGTCTTCAGTTTACCATTGAGGCGCTCTATGATCTTCTCTATGATAAGCAAAAATCTTATCGCAGTGATCCTTGGGTTATTCGCGGTGGAATAAGAGTTAATTTCTAGGAGGTCATGATGAAAAAAATTTTCTTAGTACTCTTTCTACTCTCCCAAAGCTTATTGGCTTCCACGAATCAAGATGGTGGAACATGGCTCGGTCTCTTTAACCGAACACAAAACAATAAAGTAGGAAGCTTTGCTATTTGGAATGAATTGCAATTGCGCTTTAATACCGATGTTTCGGGCATGCAGCAACTTCTCTTTAGACCCGGTGTGATTTATCAATACAATCAAAACAATGATTTTGGACTTCTCTTGGGCTATATCAATACTAAGAATTTTGCCAAAGATAAAAACACAAATGAATACAGATTTACTCTTCAACATCAGTATTACCAAACTTTTGGCGAAGGCAATAAAATAACTTTTAGATCGAGACTTGAGCACCGTTTTCTAGAGCAAGCTGGGCCTCTTGATTTACGCTTTAGAGAAATGATTCGTTATAGTAAAAACCTTACTCCTAAAACTCAATTTGTTATTTGGGATGAGCCTTTTCTTAATTTCAATAGACCAAGCTGGGTTTATGATAGTTTTTTTGAGCGCAACCGCTTTTTCATTGGAACCAATATCCAAGTCGGTACGATTAAACTAGAAGTGGGGTATCTCAATCAATATATTCCTCACAAAGGTGCTGACACCATGGAACATATTCTTCTTACTTATTTTATCTACTAAATTTTTTGACAATAAAAACAATACGGCGGTTCCTGTCTAGATTATCCCAAAGTACTTTCCCTTCACTGTCAAAACTTTTAAAAGCTGGACGAGAACTGCCGAATCCAACAGCTTTTAAATGGCTTTCTTCCACACCCGATTCCATAAGTTTGCGAACAACATAAGAAGCTCTTGCGGCACTTAGCTCCCAATTACTCGGATAGGTTTTATTCATTGATATTTTACGATAATCACAATGCCCTTCAATTTCAATAAAAATATCATCCTTTTGTGTCAAAATAATATTCATGATTTTTTTTAAAATATTAAGTCCATCAGTGGTTGGAACAGCACTAGCTGTCTCAAAAATTTTCTCCCCCACCATTTCAATTTCAACAGTTTCTTTTTTTTTATTTTTTTTAACTTCTGCAAAAGATGAGATATTTTTTTGCAGCTCTATATAAAGTAAGCTAAGTGGTTCCCACTCAAACTCTGCCTCAACTTTTGGTATTTTTGCAGAATAACTTTTGCCAACGTAACCTCTTCCTGAACGTGCTTTAGAAGATGAGTTTATTTTTTGACTTGTAAATGATTCTTGAATTTTTTCAGCCTTTTCCTGAAAAGTTTTATCATCAAAGTTTGCGAAGGAAACTAGTAAAATAAAAAAACACGCAATAAGTGTCATTAAATCTGCAAGAGAAGTTAGCCAAACACTATCATCGCTTTCGATGTTTCGTTTTTTACGACTCAAGAGTTTTTCTCCAGTCATAGCGATGAGAAGCAGGCAATCTTGCGTTTAATTCTTCAATTATTTCAATAGTGCTGACCTTTTGATTGATCAAGTCTAGTCCTCTTATAATTAAACTGTTTTTTAATGCCATATCATTCATGGTTTCGACGAGGTTTTCGCTCAAGGGCAAAAGAAAAAAATTGGCAATAATAACCCCATAAAGTGTCGTGATAAGACAAATTGCCATCGCAGGCCCCATGCTTTTCATTGCATCAGATGTCCCAAGGTTTGAGAGAAGAACAATCATACCAATAGTTGTCCCCATCATTCCAAAAGCTGGCGGATATTTTCCGAGGGTTTTAATCTTAGAAGCATCGGCAAAATACTCATCTTCGATTTGCTCTGATCGTTGTTTAATAATATTAAGAGCTTTTTCAAAAGGCATAATTTTTTCACTTAAAAGCAATAATGAATCATTCAAAAACTGATCATTTGATTTGTTGGGAAAATTTTTATGGATTTCATAATGTTTTGCCGTCGATACAATTTCTTTAATTGTATCTGTAAACGAAATATTTTTTCCTCGTAATATTTTTAAAAAAAATGCTTTAGAGAGATAATACATTTTATCTAATTTAATAGAGAGAGCCATAACTGCAACGGTTCCGCCAAGAACGATAAAAAGTGAAATACCATCCCAAAAAAGTAACAAATTACTAGAGGAAAATTTTAATCCAATAATAATTACTGAAATACCTGCCATTAAACCAATCAGAGTATATTTATTCATATCATCCTTTTACATTTCTGCTTGAGCAGAAAATATAATTGAATCCGTATATTCTCCCTCAGGTAAAATTTTATTCGCTTCAGGCACCACTACTTTTAAAGAATAAGTTTGACCATCGAGATTAGCCGTCTCGAATGGACTAAAAACAATTGGAGATCCCATTGAGTTTTCCAAAGAAACCTTCTGGTTATTAATAAAGAAGTTATAGGGCATTTGAGCCCCATAGGGTGATTTCATTGCCCCTCCATTCAATGAGTAGCATTCAACGGAATAAGGAACATTTGATTTCACTACCATATCTGCTTCAACAACTTTTTCAGAGTCAAGGTTACCTAAATTTTTTTTCACTCCTCCACTTCCTGACTTAAAGTTTTCTCCTTTTTCTAAAACTTTTAATTGAACTTCAATAGGAATTTCAATCGCTACATTAAAATTAAGCACGGCAATAGCACTAGCCAGGAACTCTTTAGAATCAGTTGTAATATATGCCGTAACAGTATCTAAATAATTCCCATAATAGGTTGGGACAGGTCCCTCATAGCGAAAAAAAACTCGATGAATTTTTTCTTTTTCTCCTGTGCTAAAACTTCCTTGCAAATATTCATTAGCAGAAGAATTTCCCGCTTCTTTTAAAATATATTGAAAATCATTCTTCGTATAAATATTATAATTAACCGATTTATCGAGATATTTAGCAGTTCGCAGATACGTTGTACCTGAGTTTCCAGCGAAGGAAATAAAATAGTTAGGACACGCCACTTCTGTATTGTTTTTAATATGAAGATCCGTAAATACCCATAGTTCATTTTCTTGGTAAGTATAATTAATATTAATTTGCTGCATAGAAAGATTGCATGCCATTGTAAAAGTACTCATCAAAATAAAAATTAATTTTTTAATTACTTCCATTAAAAATCACCTTTTTGTATTCCATATTAATTTGACCTAAATCTATAAAACCATCGACATCATTCTTAAGTGAAATATTAGCAGGTAAAAAACTATCATCAAAGAGGAGCACGTAATCGCCCTTTGGAACTCCATCAATATTAAAACTTCCTTGATCATCTGTGAAAATTTCTGCAAGCATTTTTCCATTTTTATCATTCAGCTGAGCATATTTATACTGGTAGGGCGCACCATCCAAGAAAATATGACCACTGGCAAAGACTTCGGAAAGAAGTTTCATTTGCACTAAATGACCACTTTTATAGCTTGGAACAACTACACTAATTTCATTGTCAAAAACTTCTCCCGCCTTAAGCTCTTTTTTATTGAGCCAAACTCTGTTGCGACGATAATCGCCAATTGACGTGAGAACTCCATTAAACACACCGACCTGAGAAACACTGTCATTATCTCCCGTTGGATTTAAATTAATTGTTCGATTCCATTTAGTTCCAGATAGAGAGACTAAAGCAAAGCTACCCGAAAAAGGACGCGTTAGAGCAAATTTTTTCTGCGCAAATGCTAAGGCTGTCCCAAATGTCATACTATCTGTTTGTGATTTGTTTCCAGTAAAATTAGACTTGTGTTTTATACCAGCGGTAAAATAAGGATGAAAATAATCCGCAGAAAAATCTCCACTTATAATATCTTTTGCTCGATGCATTTCAGCATTAATATTAAAACCACGTTGAGCATAGGGAGAGCGATAACCCATTCTTAAACTTTGCTCATCGTGTATTGGATCAATACTAGAATAAAGTGATGTCTTTTTTTGATTAAAACTAATATTAAATAATAAAGAAAAATTATCTTTCGCATTAGAAATAAAATCATTAGAAACAGTCATATTGAAACGATATTTTCTGGCAATTGTTTTGGAAATATTAAATCTTATTCCATAAAGATCATCAGTATAAAGAAAATCAGTTCCATAAAGCGATCCATTAATTGTCACTATATCAGTAAAGGTAAAGCCTGTACCAATAACGGCATCATACTTTTTGGGAGCATCAATCGTATAATTGCCTACATCATTAGAAAATTTAGGAGTGTAGGCATTAAAATTCAAATCAACTCTTCTAAAGGGACTTGTATTTTCCGTATTCAGTAAGTATTCCCAACCGAGATTGAGAGCATAGCCTTTTTTCGTTTCATTTTTAAATCCATTTGTAGCAAAATCTGCAATAATGTTTCCAACGTCTGTTCTAATAATATTTTGATTTCCTGCTAAATAAAAATTATTCGAAATATTAGAATAAGCCCCTGTTGTCCAAATTTTTGTGACTCCTACTTTATGATAAAAATTTAAAGAAAGTGGATCTCCTGGAGTATATTTATAAAATTCATTCTTTCCTTTATTTAAATAACCTAGCGAATAAGAAAATTGATTTAATCCACGTTCTAATAAATTTCGATTTCCAAATTCATTATACTTAATTTCTTCCACTTCATTGGTTCCAAGTTTACGTGTTTTAATAGTGATACTATTAAAGCCATGGTTAAGAATAATATTTTCAAAGGAATGTTTTCCCATGCGTAAAATTTTAGAAAAAATAATACGGCCATTCACAAATATTTCGACAAATGATTCTTGTTTTAGAAAAAAAGAATATTCTTCTAACGGTACAATATTTTTATTAGGATCCATTCCGAAAACTCTATCTGCTCTTACTCCAAGATAATGGACACTTCCTTGGAAGCCGATTCCATTAGACGTTAAATCACCTAAGTGCATTCTCGTCCTTGCTTTAGCAAAATCTCTAGTAAAAAAGAAATCATACAATGTCCAGTTAGGAGAAAGACTATTTTTGCTCGCGGCGCCTTCAAAAACAAGGCCCCATAAATTAATAGCTCCATCAAGTGAGAGATTTGAACTGACGTTAGGATAAAGGGATTGATTAATAAATGAATTTACATAAAAAGAAAAAGAATTGGGTGTTACAGAATAACTATCGGAT
>CAYQEW010000002.1:0-31733 GCA_964416605.1 uncultured Bacteriovoracaceae bacterium
GTTCTTTGGTTTCCAGTAAAAGCTCAATCGGAGATTCAGCCATTTTTAAAAAAGTAGAAAGTGAGGAGGAAACTTTATTTTCAGATCGAGTTTTTGAATTGTAAAAACCTTTTTTATCAAAATAAAGTTGCCAGACATTTTGGGGATCAAAGATGGTGCTCTCATTAAAAAAGATTCCGGTTTTTTTTATTTTGCCAAAATCGGAAGAGGACTCGAAGGTAAGGACTTTCATTTGAGTGCTCCAAATTTATCTTTAAAAATCGACATAAGCTCAGTCATGGCTTCATAGAAATGATCCATTTCTTCAGGTGAGCCAATGGAGAGGCGCAAATACTCAGGCATACCATTTCCAAAAAGTGGACGCACAATAACACCGTAATCAAGTAGTTCTTCGTAGAGCCACTTACTTGCTTCTAAACTTCCCGGTTTAAAACAAATAAAATTGGTGACGGAATCAATGGGACGAAGTCCCATTTGGCTGAGAAAATCGTAAGCCCTTTTATATTCAGTTGTATTAAGTTTGATTGTTTGTTCTAGGTGGTGGTGATCGTTAATCGCTCCAATCGCACCAAGTTGCGCGATATAGCCCGGCTCAAAAGGAAGTTTTACTTTCTTGAGATACTTAATGAGATTGGGGTGAGCAAAGCCGTAACCAACGCGCAGACCAGCTAGTCCATAAGCCTTAGAAAAAGTTCGAAGAGTAATCACATTGTCATAGCGATAGTTCATGGAATCGGGATAATCTTTGTTATCTTTTGCATACTCAAAATAAGCCTCATCGAGAATAACGAGAACGTGAGCAGGAACGTGTTCCATAAGGTGATCAAATTCTAGTTTTTTAATATAGGTGCCCGTCGGATTATTGGGATTAGCGATATAAATAATCTTCGTATTTTCATTTATTTTTTTTGCCATCTGATCGACGTCAAAACGAAAATCAACGGTCATGGGAGTGGTCACCAGATTGGCTCCAGCGGATTTTGCTAAAATATTAAAACCGATAAAAGTTTTTTCCGAGGTGAGAATTTCATCACCTGGCTGAATAAAGGCGCGGGCAATGTTTCCCATAATTCCCTCAGAGCCATTTCCAATAATAATATTTTCTGGAGTGAGATTGTAGAGTTTGCAAAGAGAGGAAACTAAATGATAAGCGTTCATATCGGGATAGCGATGAACATCCCAAAGACCAACAGTCATAGCCTTGATCGCAAAAGGCGATGGACCCAAAGGATTTTCATTACTTGCTAATTTGGAAATACGAGTGAGTTTTTTTTCTCTGGCGAGTTCTTCAATGGGTTTCCCCGATTGATAGGTTTGAAGCTCTTCCAAGTAGTCAGGAACCAATCTTCTTTGCATAGGTAGATCCTTATTAAATAATGATTTATCTTAGTAAAAATTATGACTGTTGACTATCGGATTCTAGCAGACCACTAACTCAGATTTTTTTGTGTAAACGACAAGTCTATGCATCAGAGTGAGCAAGCTTTTAGGAAATATAGTCTTACGAAAAAATTTGTTAAGCAGACCTCTGCTTAAGTTCCTAAAAACAAATATTCCCTCACATCGTTATTGTTCGATTCTACCTTATGACCCTGATTCCCAAATGAGTACTTATAATCTATTTCAATGACGTCAACTTTCTTCTTGTATTTTTCAAGCATTTTAACTAATTCATCTTTGGTAGGAAGACTGTTTGAAGAATACGATATTAAAATATTTGAATCTTTATATTGTTCAAAAATTATCTCAAAAGCACGATACGTTCCTTCCTTTGTATTAAAGGGACTATCATATGTTTTAAATTTTTTAGTAAGTGTGTTTTCTTGAATTTCTACTCCTTTCCAGTTTCGACACAAGCCTTCAATAAAATGATATCTTCTAATGTAATCATTGTCTGAATGCTTAGAAAAGTAGGGAGGATCCATGTAAATCAAATCAGCCTTAACCTTCCCTAATTCTAAAATTGAACTATTGAGAGATACATTCTTTTTTTTATTATCAAAAACAGCTTGATTAAATTCTGCAATTGAAAAAATAAAATGTTCTTTTAAACTGAACGAAAGATCCCTTCTATTATCATCATACTTAAAGCCAACATAAGTAAAAATACCCCTTGGACGCCTTTTCAAGCATGCACGAGATAGCGATGCCAATGCTAAGCTTTTTTTATACTCACATGTAAGTAATTCTATATTTGCCAAAGTATTATCTAGAAATTCATTATTATCATCCGAAAAATATAAATCCTTAAATGTCTCCCTGATAAAACTTCCAGCTCTTCGATTTTTACTCAAAAGCATGCCAATTTCTTCAGAAGTTAGCTTGATATTTTTATTCTCAATAACAGCCTTCGTTACAACTGATGAATAATTTAAAAAATCATTAGAGACAACTTTATACCCGCGCGATTTCAAGTGATAACTAACGACACCGCTCCCACTAAATGCATCAAAAACAGTTTTAACGTTTAGTGGTGCAATTGCTGCTGAAATATTTTCCAAAAGGTTATTCTTTGAACCCATGTATCTTGTTGATGGAAAAAAAGATTTTTTATAACTCACTTCTGGGACAATTATATATTCTTCAATCTTTCCTCTTTTGTTTCCATCTTTATTTATACTTCGGGTCGCTTCCACTTTTTTTAACTCGAATGATGAATAAAATTTTTCCGTAAAGACAGACGATGAATTTGAAAGAATGGGATATGCACCTTTTTCAACCATTTTTTTATAGTAAGTTGAAAGCTCTACTTGATCTTGAATTCTAAACTTTTCTTTTGAATATCGATCGAAGTCGGAGTACTCCGAAATGGGAATATAAGGAGGATCCAAATAAATCAAGTCTCCTTTTTCAACAAATTCGTCGAGGAAGTCGCGATAGTCCTTACAGTGTATCTCTGTGCTTTTAAGTGACCTGCTACAAGAAATGATATTTTCTTCATCAACAATTTTGGGATTGGTGTAACTGCCAATTGGTACATTAAATTCTCCCTTTTGATTAACCCGATATAGGCCATTGAAACACGTTTTATTTAAATAAATAAATCTTGCAGCAACTTCAACATCGTCAAGACTTTCAACTTTTAATGACCGCATGTAGTAGTAAAATTCTTCATTATGATTTGCTTGATGTTCGGCCAATAGGGAGATTATTTTGCTGGGATAATTTTTAATTACTTTATAAGTTGTAATCAATTCAAAATTGGAGTCATTGATATGTGCCTTCTCTGGTAGTAATGTAAAGAAAACTGCTCCGCCCCCAACAAATGGCTCTATATATCGATTAAATGACTTCGGAAATAACGGAAGAATCTGTTGTAGCAACTGTGTTTTTCCACCGGCCCATTTAATAAATGGTCTAGCTTTATCGTGGGCAATGTGTTGCAAAAGATCGGAGTATTCATAGTACCTATATCCATTTTCCCCTCTAATGGCTTTTAACTTTCCTGATTCATCCCACCTTCTAAGAGTTTGCTTATTTAGATTCAAAATGCTGGCCGCCGTCTCAATATTGATAAGTTCGGATGCTATATTCATACTACCCTTTTCATGAACCGAAAAGGCTCAAAACCTTATACAAGATTAAAAGAAAAATCTTAATGTGACCAGAAGAAAATCAAATTTTTCCTCTCTAAAATTCTGAAAATAATGAGTTATAATGGGTTTATTTATTAGATAAATGAAAATAGAGGGCTCAAATGCAAAAAACCTGGAATATTGGCAATACCACCGTTAGAAACCCGAAACGTATAGATGAGGCCCTTAGAGTTTTTGTAAAAGAAGGTTTTTCTGGAAATGCAGAGGGAAAAGAACGCGAAGCTTTGTTGCATATTAAACTAAAAGAAAACGGCGTTCTGTATTTTGAGGGAGAAGTAAATAAATGGAATGATCTTAATGGAAGAAAATGGAGATCTGTTTTAACTCAACTTGGCTTTATTAGTGATAAAAAATATAGCATTTCCAGCAATATTGAATGTGCAACAGAATTTTTAAAAAAGATTGCACTCCTGAAGTTATCATCACCTTACCAAATAACTCCTGCTGGACAAAAAATAGCAGAATCAGAATCCTTGCTAGAGTTGGAGGAAGTATTTATCCGTCAACTCTCTTGTTATGAGATTCCTAACGCTATCGAGAATAAATTTTCTGAAGGGAAAATGAAGCCATTTATTCTTTTTCTTGAAGTTCTTTTAAAACTTCAGGAAAAGAGAATGAGTGGTCTCACAAAACTTGAAACAGGCTTATTTCTTCAAAAGTTTAGAAACCACGATAAAAAACTTAGTACCCAAATTTTTAATGAGATTGTTTCTTTCAGGGAGGAGCTTCAGCAAGCAAGAACACCAAAACAGCTTAAGGCTTTCAAAGAAAAACACATTAAAATTCTTGAAAAGGAAATTGAAATAAAAGCAAATTCAGCTGTTAAAGACTATGCTGATACTACCTTTAGATATTTCAACTTGTCAGGATTGTTCACTCGTGATGGAGACACAATCATTATCAGGCCTAATAAAACAAATTTCGTGAAGCAACTGATCGATAAAGAGCCGGCATTTTTACATTCAAAATCACCTATTGAATATTTTAAAAGTTACTACCAAAACGGTTACACACTGCCTACTGACAATATCGAAATCGCGCTTGAAGAAATTAAATCTCTTGAAAAAACACTAAGCTCGCAAAGTCAAATTTTAAAAGAAGTACAATCCCTCACCCCCAACAGTTCATTGATCGAAGTTCAAAAGATTCGTTATCGTCTCAAAGAATATGATGAGTGGGAACGAGAGCAAGAATATGCCGTTCGCTTAAAAACTGAACAAGAAAAATTAAAAACACTGCAATATTTAAAAGTCCTCAATGGTGAAAAAATCAGCGGTGCACCTGTAATCGACGATAAGCCAGCATATCTTGAATGGGCCACATGGAGAGCTTTATTGGCTATTAATGATCTGGTATGTAAAGCATACGAAAGTAGACGTTTTCCTGTTGATCATGACTTTTATCCTCGCTTTACCGCTCCTGGAGGTGGTTCGGATCTCGTGATTGAATACAAAGAATTTGTTCTTATTGTTGAAGTAACACTAACTACTTTAAGTCGTCAGATGTCTGCAGAAAGTGAGCCAGTAAGACGTCACACCGCAGAGTATGTTAAACAATTCGCTGGCAAAGAAGTGATCTGTCTCTTTATCGCTCCTAATATTGATAATAACGTATTGCACTTTTTTAGAGATGCCATTTGGTACGACAATGAAGGGAAAGAGTGTCGTGTTGATATTGTTCCAATAAATCTGCCGACTGTTATTAAAATTTTCGAACATATTTATAGAAAAGAATTAAAAAGAACAGACTTATACTTCTTACTAAAATCATGTCTATCACATAGAGATGCATTGAAAACACCACAGTGGAGTGAACATATTAAAGAATCTATTGCTCGATGGATGAACACTTAGTTTTTTATCTAAGTTTTTAAAAACACCTCCATGCTTATTGAAAAAACTAGATTTTTCAATAACAGCACAAGACTATTCTCCAGCACTTTTTCACAAGTGAAATAATTCTCTAAAAAGAAAACTTACTTTAAAAGTTACGCTTCCTATATGGTACTAGAGGTTTTGAGGAGGCTCTGATGTTTCAAATTGAATATAAAAATTTTTTCGATGGAGTAAAAAACATTAAGGACAAAAGCGTATCGCTCATCATTGCAGATCCTCCATATTTTTTATCAAATGGAGGAGCAACATGCTCCTCTGGGCAAATCACCTCCGTCAATAAGGGAGAATGGGATAAAAGTAAAGGCCACAAAAAGGATTTCTTTTTTCATTACGAATGGATAAAAGAGTGTCGACGTGTATTAAAAGATAATGGAACTTTATGGGTGAGTGGGACATATCATAGTATCTACGACTGTGGTTTTGCCCTAAAGCTTCTTGATTTTCATATTTTGAATGAAATTATTTGGCATAAGCCTAATGCAAGCCCAAGTATGCTAAACAGACAGTTTAAGGCTTCCCATGAAACATTAATTTGGGCACGCAAAGATATCAAACGTGGTCACTTATATAATTACGATAAGATTATCAGCGATAGCTATTTTTTTGACCTACTCAATAACAAAAATGATAGCATTGGTAGTGTGTGGTCATTACCAACAGTCCCAAAAGAAGAAAAAAAGTATGGACACCATCCAACGCAAAAACCTGAAAAATTAATTTACAGAATAATTATGTCATCTTCTCAGGTGGGAGATGTGATTTTAGACCCATTTATGGGTAGTGGCACGGTGGGTAGTGTCGCTTTAAAAACAAAAAGAAAATATATAGGCTTTGAAGTTGATCAAAATTATTTTGATATTGCCAAAAAAAGACTAAATTCAATTAACGGTTTATTGTTTAGGAAATAATGACTCGGATTATCTTTTGAGGTAGGATCATCCACAAAGGAATTGTATGTTACTTCAAAATAAAAAAGCTCTTATATTAGGTATTGCCAATGATAGATCACTTGCTTGGGGGATTGCTCAAGCGTTGAAAAAACATGGAGCTCAAATCGCGGTTTCCTATCAAGGAGAAGCCTTGCAAAAAAGAGTGGAGCCTTTGGCACAGTCCATTGAGGCAGATTTTATATTTGATTTAGATGTTAGCTCATCTTCGCAAATACAAAATATGAAAGAATTAGTGGAAAAAAAATGGGGCAATTTTGATATTTTAGTTCATTCTTTGGCGTTTGCGCAGCGTGAAGATTTACAAGGAAAATTTCTCAATACTTCCAAGGCTGGCTTTCTCAAAGCAATGGAAATATCAGCATACTCTTTAGTTGAAATAACGCAAAACTTGGCTCCATTGTTAAATCCGGAAAGTTCTATTATGGCGATGAGTTACTATGGCGCAGAAAAAGTGATTGATAATTACAATGTCATGGGAGTTGCAAAAGCAGCGCTGGAAGCGAGTGTTCGTTATTTGGCAAAAGACTTAGGAGAAAATTCTATTCGCATCAATGCTATTTCAGCTGGACCTGTTAAAACCCTCGCCGCATCAGGAGTTTCGGGTCTTCGAGGACTCCTTTCTCAAGTGGAAGAAAAGGCTCCTTTAAAACGCAATATTTCTGCACAGGACGTCGGAGGCGTGGCTACTTTTCTGGCGAGTGATTTAGCTAAAAATGTGACGGGGCAAACGATTTACGTAGATGCTGGTTTATCGATTTTAGGTAATTGATGTTTACGGAGAAAGATATCCAAGAGATGCAAGAAGGTTTAGAGCTTTTCAATAAACAACTTTATTGGGAATGCCATGAATTCTTCGAAGAGCTTTGGTTGGAAGAACGACAAAGCCCTGATCGCTATCTTTATTGGGCAATTATTCAAGTTGCGGCAAGTCTTCATCACGTGCAAAATCAAAATAAAATTGGAGCTTATGGACTTCTTGCGAAAGCCAAAGAAAAAATAAAAAAATGTGAAGAGAGTCATTTGCTCAGTCCTGAAAATCGCAGTGAACTCAGCTGGGATAGATTAACAAAAGAAGTTGAGGCGATAAAAGACTCGGAAGATTTTGTGGTTTTTCATAATCTTCTTAATTTTAAATTTCCCTTAAAAGGATAATAAGTATGAGTGATTTTATGAATTCTTTTAAACTCGCTAAAAAATATATTTTAGAAGATAAAATTAATATTCTTTTAGTCATGATTCCTTTTTTGATGGGAGCAATTATTTATGCTCTGACTTTTCGTTTCCTTTATACACACGTTTTTGTTTATCTTTTAAGCTTTGTTAAAAACTTTTTTCAGATTCATTTTTTGAATGAAATACTTTCTTATTTTCTCGTGATGCTTTTTTCTTTTTTTATCTACACCCTTATTAATTGGACTTTCGTGGTGATTATTTCTTTTTTGGCGAGTCCTTTTTATAACGCTCTTAGTTCTCGAATTGAGCGGAAGTATTTTCACCGCGAAGAAACCAGGATGACGCTGAAAGAATCGCTTGGTCGTTTTTTCTTTATTTTTATCAATGAAGGAAAGAAAATATTTTTTATTTTGCTCCTGACTTTTTTATCTCTTTTTCTCAATTATTTTCCAAGCCTTGCACCTATTGCGGTCTTAGTTGCTTCCGTATTGTTTTCGGTGCAGTTTATTGACTACACTTGGTCCAGGCATCATTTAAGTTTTTCCGATTGTTTGAAAAATTTTTTCAGACATTTTATACCCTATACATTGATGGGATTTGTCTTTTTTATTTTGATTCATATTCCGATTTTGAATATTCTCCTTCCAGCTTACGCGGTAGCGGTGTATACTATTTATTATAATTTAAAAACTAAGCCAGAAATTCAACTAGAGATAATAAGCCATGAATAATTCTAAACTTCTTGATACTATTGCTTTTGTTTTTTTATTTATTGGGTTCATGGGAATAGTACTCGTTATGCAGAGTTATGTTTGGATGATCTCGGGCCCCTCTTTTTTACCTCATGCTTTTAAAGAATGGTTAAATCTTATTTGGGGGAGTTTGGGACTTTTTTTTCTTGCCTATTTTATCTATCTTTTTAGTTTGGGCTCAGCTCTTTTTTTAGGTTCGCCTTTTGCGCAAAAACTACTTAAGTGGTCTATTCTTTTTAATCTATTTTTTATGACATTAAGTTTCTTTGGCAGAGCTTTAGCAATTGTGCGCTTTTTGCTCAATGATCAATCTTATTATATTTTTACCAGCATTGCCGGTATTTTAGTGTTTTGCTTATTTTATGCTTTTAATTTGTATCTTTATTTTCATTTAAAAGAACGGCAAGCTAAACCTAGCCTCGCTTAAAGCGAAGCTAGTTGCTTGGTAAGCATCTCAATTTTTTCGACAAAAACTATTTTTTTGTTTTTAATTTCATTGGTCACATGTTCAGGAGCTTTTTCCATAAAACTACTGTTGCTTAGTTTTTGTTCTACGCGCGATAGTTCATCTTGCATTTTTTTTAATTCAGTTTCAATTTTTTGAATTTGCGCAGAATTATCAACGGTGAAATTATGAAGTAAATATAGTTCACCAAACTCTAAAGCACTGAGAGTGGCTTTAGCAGGACGATCGGGAGTACTCTTCGCATAAATAGTCCCTTTTTTAACTTTAGCTAAACTGTGCAAGAAAACTCGGTTTTGATAGAGATACTCAGCAATAACGGAATTGTCGGTATAAAAGATCGTATCTATTTCTTCTTTGGGTTTGATATTAAGAGCCGCGCGACTATTGCGAAGAGCCGTTATATAGTCGATGAAATAATTCATATAGGTGCGATCATCGGAAAAATTCAGATCACTTTCATACTCGGGATACTTCTGGGCGATTAAGTATTCAGTGTCAAGGTAAGACCAAATTTCTTCCGTAATAAAAGGAGTGATGGGATGCAAGAGAGCAAGTATTTCTTTGAAAACATATTTTAAAACACTGGCCCTGATGGTTGCCGCTTGATCATCTTCTCCCGCAAAAATAGGTTTTGAAAATTCAATATACCAAGAACAAAATTTATCATACACAAATGAATAAATTGCGGAACTTGCTTCATCAAATCGGTATTTTTCCATTTCTTCGTTCATGGTTTTTTTCACCAGATTAAGTTCAGCGAGAATCCATTTATCTTGGTGGGTGAGCTCGTTTAAAGGAGGCAAGGTATTTTGGGCTTTTGCAAGGTAAGGTTCGGTAAAGCGAAAGGCATTCCAAAGCTTATTCATGAAATTGCGATAACCTTCAATACGATCGACATCAAGATTGATAGTGCGGTTATAGCCAGCATCACTGGCGAGCGCAAACCGCAATGCATCTGTTCCATACTGGTCAATAAGATCCAAAGGATTAATGCCATTACCTAAAGACTTACTCATCTTGCGACCTTGTTTATCTCGTACAATGGCATGAATATAAACATCGGAAAAAGGCACTTGTTTTGTTTCTTTAAGACACATCATCATCATGCGTGCGACCCAGAAGAAGATAATATCAAAACCTGTCACAAGCGTTTGGGTTGGATAAAAGAGATCGAATTTTTTTTCCTCCATCGCTTTTTTGTCAGGCCATCCCAGAGTCGTAAGAGGCCATAGCCCAGAACTAAACCAAGTATCCAGTACGTCTTGATCTTGAGTGATAGCACTTGAAGTACAGTTGACACATTCTTTGGCATCATTTTCATCTGCCCATTGGTGATCACAGCTACTGCAATAGAAAACGGGAATTTGATGTCCCCACCATAACTGTCTTGAGATACACCAGTCTTTTGGTTCTTTGAGCCATGCAAAATAGGTATTTTCCCAACCCTTGGGAAAGAAGGTCGTTGAGCCATCTTCCACCGCTTCAAGAGCAACCTTTGCCATTTTAGAAGTGCTGACAAACCATTGCTTACTCACCATCGGCTCAACAATATCGCCTGATCTTTCGCCGTGGCCGACTTGATGAATAATGCTTTCAACTTTGATGAGTAGATTATTTTCTTCCAACTCTTCTTTTATTTTTTCACGAGCTTTTGAAGTACTGAGTCCTTGATACTGCGTTGGCGTATTTTCACCAAGCTTGCCATTTTTTTGTAGAATATTGATGATGGGAAGATTATGGCGTTTGCCAATTTCAAAATCATTGAAATCATGACCTGGAGTCACTTTTAAGCAACCTGTCCCTTTTTCTTTGTCGACATATTCATCCGCAATGATTGGAATGAGTCGTTTCGCCAAAGGAAGAGAAACATTTTTACCAATAAGATGTTTATAGCGCTCATCCTCTGGATGAACGGCTAAGGCGGTGTCTCCAAAAAGAGTTTCAGGACGAGTCGTGGCAACAGTTAAGAAGTCATCTGTTCCTTCGATGAAATATTTAATGAAATAAAAATTTCCAGAAACTTCTTTGTGCTCAACTTCCGCATCGGAGATCGCGCTTTGTAAGATGGGATCCCAGTTGACGATATAGTCTGATTGGTAAATGAGACCTTCTTTATAGAGACTGACAAAAACTTTACGAATCGCACGATTGGGAATCTCATCCATGGTAAAAGTGTGGTAATTCCAATCGCAACTAATCCCTAATTTTTTTTGTTGCTCAACAATATCGTTTCCATTTTCTTCTTTCCATTGCCAAATACGTTTTAAAAACTCTTCTTTTCCAAGATCAAATCTGGTTTTCTTTTCTTCTTTGTAGATTTTTTTTTCAACAACCGCTTGGCACGAAATGCCCGCATGATCATAGCCGGGAATAAAAAGAGTTTTATGTCCTTTCATGCGTCTAAAGCGAATGATCGCATCTTGAGTTGTCGCATCCAGAGCATGGCCCATGTGTAAGATCCCAGTGACATTGGGCGGAGGCATAAGAACGCAGAATGAACTTTTTGGTGCCTCAAGGTTGGGCGCAAAAGAATTTTTTTGAATCCAATTTTGATACCATTTATCTTCAATATCTTTAGGAGAATAAACTTTAGGAATTGTCATAGAGAGCCTTTTATAAAATCACGAATAAGATTTATATCTTGTGGTTTAAAATCATGTGTTTCTTTGCTTTGACTATTTTTGACAGAGATTTCATTCTGATCATTTAGCAAAAGCACAAAGGGAATATTATTTTTTTCAACAAATTGAAAAGCTTTTTTGCTTTTTTGTTCTCCGAGTAAAACTTCAGTATTTATTTTTTGGCACCTAAGCTCATGAGCTATTTTAAGAGCAATTTCTTCACCTGTTGATTGCGAGTAGGAAATAAGAAGTTGGCTTTTATTTGTATTGAGAAAGGGAAGCAATTGATGCACTTTGAGAAAATCAAGCAGCGTTACATCGCCGAGTCCAAAACCAACACCCGCGAGAGGTCCTTCATTAAAGATACCGAGCAGATTAGCATAGGCGCCTCCGCCGCAAATAGCTCTTTTATTTTCGGGGTGCTTATCAAAAATTTCAAAAACTAACCCGGTATAATAATCCAAGCCTCGCACAATGGAAGGATCATATTGCAAATAAGGTTTTAAAAAAGTTTTTTCCGTTTTACTGACAAAATGAAGAAAAGATTCTACTTCCTCACTTAGGTGATATCTTTGGGCAAATATTTGAAGAGTATTAAAATCTTTAAGAGAGAGGTATTCAAGAAGAATTTGCGTTTTATCTTCAGGAAGATTTTTCAGTAAATCATTTTTCAGATCAATGGCAGAAATTTTTTTAGAGCGATCAATTATTTTGTAAATTTTAAGCGCAATTTCAGGTGTAATTTCTAGGGTCTTTTGAATGAGTGCATCGACGATACGACGATCATTGAGCAGAAGAGAAAAATGAGAATCGTTCGCCCCAAAGCTTTGCAGCAAGCTGACGGCGAGTTCAATGATTTCGCGTTCTCCTAAATTCTCAGGTGCTCCAAAAATATCGCAATTAAATTGCCAATGCTCGCGCAGCCTTCCTTTTTGCGGTTTTTCATAGCGCATAAGATTGGGAATAGCGTACCAACGAAGAGGTTTAGGGTACTCGCGATAAACTTGAGCGACCATTCTGGCAAGAGTCGGAGTCATTTCAGGACGAATCGCGACAAAGCGTTCTCCTCGATCGGTAAAAGAATAAATTTGATCGTTGATAAGCTCTTCACCTGACTTAGCCTGATACAATTCAACGGGCTCAAGAAGGGGCCCATCATACCCTAAGTATCCAAACTGCTGAGCAGTTTGATGCATATGAGAAAAAAGATATTCTCGAATATTAAAATCTTCAGGGAAAAAGTCGCGTGTTCCGCGATAGCTTTTTTTGTCTAAACCCACTGTAGCTCCTCATTATTTTTCTGTCACTATAGCTTTAATTACAGAAAAAATCGAGAGCACCATTTAAAAGAAGTTGAAGTGATTTGGGGTTTTATTTCCTCAAGATGTTTGCTGATTTCAGGAAAAGACCAGCCCAAAGTTCTTCCCGTTTTGGCAATTTCTTCTTTTTCTCTTTTTTCAAGCATGTCTTGAGCCGCTTGGACTCGACTCTCTAGTTCGAGCATAATACTGAGTACATTTTTTCTGGCATCAGGAGAAACTTTTTCATCAATTTTTTGAGAAATAAAAGGAATTTTAAATCCGAGACGATTCGCTCCCGAGGAGGCTTTGCGCAACCAATAAGCGATATTTCCAGTGGCGCTATTTTTTATGGTTGGTTTTAATACCCAATTATCTTGATCCATCCAAGAGTAGAATTTGGTCATGATGGCATCGCGCATATAACTTTCTTTGATATCGTTAAACTTGCGCCATTCGCCAATTGGGGTAAAGCGAGGGTCAATTTCAATATCGGCAGGAATAAAAGACTCGGTGACGGTAATGCCGATTTGGCGCAGAAAAGTCGGGTTTTTAGGCGTGAGTTTGGCTGGAAAAAGAGGTATCTTTATTTTATTGTCGCTCGCGAGCTCAAATCCGTGACGAGCCACTTCACTGCAAAATAAGCTCGAGGCATCATTCATATTAAAAGAAAAATCATAGGGAATATTGCGGCCCGCATTGCTTGCTGCTTTGGCTTTGACATACATTATTTTGGCTGCTTGGTGAGCCAAGGTTTGATCTTCAAAGCGATAAATCGCCGTTCTTTTTTTGCCATCCATAAGCCACTTTGATAAAGGAGCAACAACGACGCCAAGTTCAATATGAGCTTCGATGGTAAAGGCTTCTTGAGTTGCTTGATCAATATAAACAAAGGCGAGATGGCTAAATTGAGTATCGTCATTACCGAGTCTAGCAATGGCGCCACTGGTGGCTGCTGAGCCACGGCTGAGTAAAATATCGCCCGATTTTATGGAGAGTTCACTCACTCCTTTATAAGCCACAAGGTGTTCATTGAAATAAGTTTCATTGTTGGGAAAGAGTCCGAATCTTTTTTGGGATGAGGAGATTTTATTGCCAGCTTGATAGCCAATATAGTCCTCAACGCCTCGAACATAGCGCATAAGCTCTTGCAAATGTCGGGCAGTTTTTTCAGAAAGGTTTTTATCTAAATAGGCTAAGGTCATTTTTTCGCGAATTTTTAAACGAGCCTGATAGAGTTTTTTCACTTCATCGGCACGTGCATTATTAAATTCGGATTGCTCAAAGTGCTGAGGATCAAAAGAATGTATTTTAGAAATTAAGCCTTGGATTTCATCATTGTTAAAAATATTGAGATGTTCCATCTCATCAAGAAGATTTTCGATATTTTGCTTGAGAGAATCAGCCAAACAAAGCTGACTCAGGGCAAGAGAGAGGAAAAGAAGGAATTTTTTCATGCTCATGATTTAGCATAATGGATAAAAAAAACTAGAGACTAAGAAAAAAATACAGACTGGATTGTTCCATAAAGTGCTTTGGGTTATAGGTTACTTCGATCAATAAGGAGATCCAATGAAATCAACGATGGCACTAACACTTTTTTTATTTTTGGCAAGTTCTCTTCTGGTGAAAGCGGTGGAGGCTGATAAAATCATTGGTTTAGATAATGTAAATAATTTTACTCACGAGATGAAATGCACAAAATTGTCAGAGACTGAGGCACTTCAAAGGTATGAGCTTGGTAAAATTAATCCTCTTTTTCTTGAAAATGCTTTAGGCTTTACCGTTGCCTCTCATGATTTAGTGCTAAGACATAACAATACTGAGGTCGTGCGTTTTCGCTTCGCCAATACTTTTGTCAACGATAGAGCTTATGTGAACAGAAGAAATGAGTCGGTGAATACTCCGACTTTTGATCGATGCAATAGAGAACAAAAAAGAGCAGATAATGACACCGAAGATTCAGTGCGTGTTGCCAAAGCAGTAAAGGGATTTATTTATACAAAAGACATTATTTATAAGAAAGCGAATGAAAATGCTTGTTATAAAAAAGCGATTGTCTTGAGAGAAAGAGCTGAGTGCGCAA
Organism: uncultured Bacteriovoracaceae bacterium; assembly: GCA_964416605.1. Lineage (GTDB taxonomy): Bacteria > Bdellovibrionota > Bacteriovoracia > Bacteriovoracales > Bacteriovoracaceae > CAYQEW01. Next base: position 14,838 of record CAYQEW010000002.1, read on the forward strand.
TTGATCCAGGTGATGATTATATGATGGCAAATCCTGAAAATGGGAAATGCCCCGTTTTACCTCAAGTTGCCAGAGTTGTGGTTCCTTGTTCAGGACAAATTGTTTTTGAATAATTTAAAGATTTAAAAAATAGAGAGTTCCATTCCCAGTTAAAATAAGGCGTTCATCCATTATGGAAAATTGACTAAATTTTCCAGGTGAGGTGAGCGCTTTTTTTTTGCCCTCGAAAGTGAGTTCGATAATAGCAGTTTGTTCAAGATTTTTTTGAGGAGCAGCCACAAAATAGATTTTGTCTTTATAGCATGTTAGTCCGTATCCACTATTTACAGTATCTTTGTAGATCTCTTTACTCTTAATGACCGACTCATTTTTTTTCCAGTATGTTATTTGAATAATTTTGTCATTAAATTCAGCGAGAACGATCTGATCAGAGGTTTCACATAAATCAATATGAGTCCCTTTTGAAAATTTTTTTATTAACTTTTTTTCCTTCTTTTTTAAATCGAAACTGACAATATTTTCTTCACCAAAAGAATTTTGACTAGAAAGAAGAGCCAGAGAATCGTTAAGCATCACTCTTGCCGGAACAAAAAAAGGTTCAAAAAGCTGACTGAGAGGGTAAGTGGAGACTTCATGAGACTGAATGTTTTTAAAATCAATCTTTCTGAGGTTGAAGTCGACAAAGCTTATCCACAAATCATTTAAATGAAGAAGTGGAAATCTTCCTTCGCCAAGATCGCTCGCGGTTTTTCCTCCAAATTCGAGAATACTTAACTTATTATTCGTCCAAATATTTTGATTGATAAAATGCTGAGAGTCAGCTTCAACAATTATTTTTTTCTTATTTGATGAGGCATATAAATTATAATGAGTATAAGGAGATGAGCTGGTCACTTTACTATCTAAAAACCCTTTATTTATGTGAAGGTTTCCTTGAGTTGGCAGCGAGTAATAAATAAACTCATCACTCTTTTGCATAAAGCGGATATTGTTTATTTCTTGCTTACTTTTGAGTATTTGAACTTCTTGCGCATGTAAAAAAGAAAAAAATAAAAAAACAAAACTAATTTTAGAAAACGCCATACAGAGTCCAAAGTTTTAAAGGGTGAATTGCCTGATAATTTTTTACCGCATTGAAAACATTTTCCCATTGAGTGATTTGAGCATGATTAATTGCTTCTTTGGATGAATAGAGCTGCACCTGTAGATTTTGAAGATTTTCGATATAAGCATCAATGATAAAAGGTAGCGGTGTGCAAAGGTGTAGACTAGTTCGTTTAAAAGATTTTTCTTCAATATCTTCAGCACAACCAACGCCGTGAATGAGGGCTTTTGCATCCTTATTGATCATTTCTTTAAGGTAAGTAAAATTGAGAATTTTTTGAGAGTTTTTATAGGTATTCATTTCCATGAAATAAGACCATGTGTAGGAATCATTTTTTAAATCTTGCGGAAAATAGGAGATAGTGGATTGAAACTCATAATGAATTTCAGTATTTTTTTTATTATCAATAAGGATTGTAAAAGGACATTGTTTTAAATCACAAAATGGTTTCTCCTTTAAGATATAGCAACCCACTTTATATTTGAGAAGATTTTGATTGTATTCTTTGGAATCAATTAAGAGGCACGAGACATTTTTTTGACGTGTGATTTTAAAAAGAATATCCGTAATATTTTTTTCAATGGAAAATTTGGGAACAGGAGATTTGGCAATCACTGAAGGAAAACAGTGTTTTATGTTTGAGAGTTTATGGGTAAAGCAAAAATGAGAGGCCCACTTTTCTTCAGCCTTAGCCTTTTCAATAAGATCAAATAAAGGAAGGAAGGTATTTGATTCGCAGTATTGTAAATCATTTTTTAGTTCAGGGGTTTGAGTAAAATGGTTGATGAGGCGAGCTGCATTGACCATTCCTAAATCGTTAAAGTGATTGGGACAATCACTATAATCTTTGCGAAGTCTAGAAGCGATTTGAGCCTGCGCCATTAGGATGGGCGCAGACAGTAAAAAGAAAATAAAAATTTTTTTACTCAACGGATTTTGCCAAGATTTGAGCGATATCTTCAATTTCGGTATTTTGCGTTGATTCAACTTGGCCTTTTGATGAATTAAAATTAATCATACAATAAGAGCAAGCGGTAGCGAGCTTTTCTGTTTTCATTTCACCAATTTGCTCAAGACGATTAAAGGCAATATGTTTTCCTTCATCAAGTTCATACCACATATTTCCTCCTCCCATTCCACAGCAAAGAGATTTGTCTTTGTTTTTTTCCATTTCTTTTAGAGTAAGTCCTGGAATACTTGCCAGAATAGCTCTTGGAGCATTGTATTCACCGTGGTGTCTTCCTAGATAACAGGGATCGTGAAACGTAAACTCCGTATTTACTGGACGAGTTGGTTTTAATTTTCCTTGTTTGATGAGATCAGCAAGAAGTTCGGTGTGGTGCACGGTTTCAAAGGCACCATCTTCAAATTTGGCGTATTCTTTGCCAATGGTGTGTAAGCAGTGAGGACAATGAGTGACAACTTTTGCAAAATCGTATTGTCTCATATTGGCAATATTTTCAATGGCAATCTCAAAAAAAGAATACTCATCGCCAAAACGTCTAATAGGGTCACCGTTACATTTTTCAGTTTTACCCATTACGGCAAAGCTCACTCCAGCTTTTTTAAGCAGAGTCACCGTATCTTTAACAACTTTTTGATTGGAAGCATCGTAGGAACCAGCGCAGCCGACATAGTAGAGATAATCTACTTTTTTGCCAGCTTCAATAACCGGGACTTCAAAATCCGCCGCCCATTTAAAGCGATCCTCTTGCGAGATTCCCCATGGATTGCCGTTGAGCTTTATTTTATTTACAGCATCGGCGGCAGCTGGTGGAAGTTCGCCAAGAGTGAGGGCTTTGTAGCGTTTGAGATCCATGATGATTTGCACATGCTCAATATTGGCAGGACATTCTTGCATACAGGCACCACAAGTCGTGCAGGCATCAAGCTCGTTATTTGTATAAAGACCAGCTTCCCAAAAATTTTTGTCTTCATTGGGATGAGAGTCAATAAAATCTCGGGCTTTAGTAATAATCGTTTTAGGATTAAGTGATTTATCCGCAAGATTGGCTGGACACACTTGGGTGCAACGTCCACATTCAACACACGAAAGAGTGTCAAATTTTTGCTTAAAGGTCATCTCACTTATTTTTCCTAGTCCAAAACTTTCAGCATTTTCATTTTCAAAGTTCATCGGAGATAAAACCGCTCCTTGCATGGGAGTTGTGACAAGCGCACTATAAGGAATAGAGAGGATATGAAAAAATTTGCTATGGGTCAGCGACGCGACAAAAGCCATGGTGTTAAGCATATGAATGCCCCATACCGCTTTGTAAATAAGACTCCAAGATTCGAAGCTTAGTCCAAATAGATTGAAAAAACGAGCAATACCCCAACCAATAGGCGAGACAAATTGTTCGCTCATTGGAAAATCATTGCCAAGAATTCTCATTCCTTCTAAGAGATAGCCGAGAATAACAAGAGCAAAAAGCATACCGTACATAAAGAGTTCTTGCTTTGGCTTAGTTGCCTGAAGGTAGCTTGGCTTAAGAATATAGCGACGATAATAAGCAAGCGATAGCCCGATGAGAAGCATGATTCCAGCGATATCGGCGAGAAAGCTAATAATAATATAGGTGGGGCCCGTAAAAATTTTAAAAGGAGTATCATAATGAATAGCCACAACATCTGTCGCAATCCATAGAATAACAAAACCATAAAAGATGAGAGCATGAGCAAAACCGATAAACTTATAACGAGGAACTTTGCCTTGTAGAAAAAGGGTTTGCGCAAAATTTTTCCATTGCCATTTGGCAGGAATAAGATCTTTCAGTTTAAAGGCATCTTTTTCAGTTTGGCCGCTCTTAATATAGTTCCACTTGAGATAGAGTCCGTAGAAAAAAAGAATTGTGGCGACAAAAAGTCCCAAATACATACTTACTTTCATCCACGCAGGAATTTGCCACATGATTTCTCTTGTCATTATTAGACCTCCAAAAAATATTATTATATGGTAGCGATATCTTATTAGGCAAAGGGAAAAAATTGTATTGGATTATTGTTCTATTTTCTTTTTATTTTTTATGGAGTGCTTTTACTCAGCATCTTATGCGTAAAACACCGCTCAGTCTCAGTGTTTGTGTTTTTTGGCTTATGATTATTTTGTTTGAATTGCCAATCAAAGGCATCAAGTATTTCTGGGCAGGGGCTTGGGCATTTTTGCTGGCCATTTGTTTGCAATTTTTTTTCACTCATCCGCGAGTGAAAAGCATTGCTTGGAAAGTTATTTTACTTTTTCTTTTGATTGCCTATTCGATTCAAGTTCCTTTGTGGGTCTTTCCTTTATTTTCTCTTATTTTTCCATTGTATTTAATTCAGCAAAAAAATAGCGAACATCGTTTAATAAAGCTCGCCATGATAAAATATTTGGGAGCTTTTATTGTCGCGATGATTTTTTTTACAACGGGGGAATGGGTGATTTTATTTCTCCCAGCGCTTTATTTTATAGCGCAAATATTTAACATTATATTAGTGAGTCAATATGTTCAAAAAAATCTTACTTCTTAGTTTTTTAATAAGTTGCTCTGCTCAGTATCTTAACTTAAACCATAAGCATTATTTTAGAGTACAGCCCCAGGAAATTGTTTGGTTGCAACTTTCTGGTTTAAAATATGAAACTTTGGACATGGTAAAAAATAGCACTCTCATTCAAGAACATAAATTTTATAATCAATTTACGTGTGTTGGAAGCTTGTGGATGGATGAAGCGCCAAATCATCATTTGCAGTCATTGATACAACTGAGTGGCAATCGCTATCAGAATAAATTATGCCCTGAAATTAAAATGGATTATATTTGGGATTATTTTAAAGACGAAAGATATACTATTTCACTCATTGATATTGGAGTAAATTCTTCTGAGTCTTTTTCTTCGCTTAAACAATGCGGAGAAAAATTTGAAAATAGCAATCTTTTTCAGGAAAATAATATGAATGTTTTGAGTACTCAGGTCGCTCAAAATAAAAAGACTAAAAAATTGACGATCATTAGAGATTTTGAAGCAAATAACACCGGAAAGTGGGAAAAAAAGATAATGGACATTCTTGCTTGGCAGGCTCAGAAAAAAACAAGACTTTTTGTTATCTCTTCGGTGTCTTTAAAAACTTCTCAAAATGCTATAACACCCGTTTTCGCAAGTGGTGCAAGTGCAGAGAATTTTTGTGGAATGATGTCTTCGCACCAGCTTTTAGAACGATTTATTACGGGGATGAAATATTCTCTTTTTTAAGGAATAAAAAAGAAGTCGTTATAGATCATCAATGGTCCTCCTTTGTATAAAATTCTGCCGTAAATTTTTTCTGTAATAGGTACAGCGATTTCATCGATGGGCATTGTGACACATGTGTTGAGTGTTGGATGGCTTTCAAATTCCACACACATTTCAGTAAACTCATTAGCAATATTGCCTGGGCCATTAAGTTTGTGAATAGGAGTGAATATTTCTCGTTTGAGAGTAAGAGTTCCCGAGGCATAAGAAGTCACCATGCTAGGAATGGCGAGCCCATATTCATAGACACTTAGGTTGATCCCTTGTAAGTCATCAAAGTACATTGCTTGTGCTTTCATTTTTTTATCACAGAAATTCATCTCCGTGGCAATAAAACCAAAATTTTCAGAGAGACCATCAAAATGAAAGGAAGCTTTTTTGTCATTGGCGCCAGCTGTGATTAATTGAGAGGGGTTTGGGCTGTCAGGAAGGAGAGTCCAAGAATAAGAAGGGGCTTCGTTATCAATGCTGAGATCATAGGTCATGGTGCCCACTCCAATAATGGGAGTATCGACGATAACATTTTCCGTTGAGGCCATCAGTCTTGTGAGTTGACTCCCTGTTTGGGTACAAATAACTGGCAAAAGTGACTTAGAAGTTGTTTGATCTAAATGATGGCCATCACCACAACTGACAAATATAAGAAGAATTATTAATCTTTTCATTGACGATATAATCGGAAAGTAAAAATTTAAACTTGATTTTTGCTGATTAAATAATCTTTGTGGCAATAATCACATTTTATTTCAAGAGGATCTTTTTCTTCAAAGAGGTAGTTTAAATCATTCATGGATAAACTTCGAACCCCACTGACCATATTATCAAGTGAGCAACTGCATTGAAAGGAAATCTCTTTACTGGATAAATAGATGAATCCTAATTTTTCAATCGAATCAATTATGTTTTTAGTGTCATTCATCGTGTCGATATGTAAATCGGCGAGCTCTTTTTGAGTTGCACTTGTAAATTGTTCAAATTTCTCTTGTGATGCCCCATGTCCCAGAGCATGAATCAGACAGCTTTGGTCGCGATCTTTGAATACAAGTGGTTTGGCGAGAAGTTGATAAGAAGTATTGATGATTTCTTGAGTGATTTCCTCTGGGCTGAGATTGTTAATCTCTACGACAGATTGATAGGTTTCTAGGTTTGAAGGGTTTGATTTTATCAGACGAGCTTTACCTTGAATGAGTTTGGGAAAAATCATGTCGCTTTCTGCGCGCAAAAGATGCCTAAAATTTCCTTTCGCATTAAATTCCAATTTAAACATGAAGGCTGGATCGACGCTATCAATATAAAAACCAAGTTGTTCAAAGTTTTTAAGAAAAGTACTCAAGAGAAGAGAATCAAGAATAATACTGCGATAAAATTCTACGTAATGAGGTTTATTAAAAAAATCAAGAGTGAGGTCATAGATGATTTTCTGGCCATCAAGATAACTCAAGCTAAATTCTTTATTTTGATCTATAAAAGTGTATAATCGACTGGTATTAATCATGTTTGGGAATTTATGCTAAAACTTATTCTTTATCAACACACCTTTCAGATAAAATCAGCATTTTCGCAAACGCAAGTAAGGCAGAGCCTTTTTATTGCTCCGAGCGCAAAACAAGCTGATTTGGTTAAAGATATTTTTCCGGTTGCTCAGACCAAAACTCTTTTTAAGTTTCTCTCCTCTTATTTACCTAAAGAGATTCAGGTTTACAAAAAGAGTGAACTCCTTTTGGATTTAGCAAAGATTTGGAAGAGTCATTATCCCAAAGCAACCTATGCACAATACTCTCAAGCATTTTCGATCATAACGGAAGTCAGAGGGTTTACGATAGATCAGTTGCTCATGCAAGATATTCTAGAGTATTACGATGTGGAATTTGCTCCTTTTATTTTAACCGCTAATTTTTATTTAAACCAAGCAATTAATTTAGATGAGGCAAGGGCTTTTCTTAATTTATTATCAAACAGCGATGTCGAAAAATCTCTGGTCTTTTATGATTTTAAAATTTTGAATCCCATTCAGGTAGATGTACTCAATCAATTAGCTGAAAAAGTTGATATCTTTATTACTCTTCCCAAAAGAGTTTTTGAAGGAGCAATTGAATCTGATTGGGTAAAGTGGTTAAGAGCACAAACGATTGATGTCAGTGATGAGATGCCTTTACCTAAGCCAAGTTTGAATATAAAAAGTTTTGCACCTTACCGTCTCGTAGATCATTTAGATTCGACGAAAAAGCAGACAATTTATTTTTTAGGTTCTCAAAATAAGACGATTGATTATTTTGAAAATCCATCTTTTTTAAAACAAAATAAAGCTGAAATTCTTTTGTTCGATGATATCTTAGAAGAAGTGCATAAATTATTTACGAGAACAAATTTTAGTGTTGAAGAATGTGAAGAATGGATAAAGCAAAAAATATTTTATTCTCAAAAAAATTATCGTTTTATCAAAACGCTTTGTTTGCTGAGAGAGATTGTTTTAGAAATTAAAAACTTGGAACTTACATTAGATCAATTTGAAAAAGATCTTGTCTTAAAAGTTTTGCGCTTAAGATTGCCAAGGCATAACCTTTTTGAACTGCATCAAGAATTACCCCAAGATTTAGAATCAATTTTCGTTTTAAGGCAAAAAGATTTTCCTTTGAAAAAATTTAAATGGGAGAAAAAACCATCTTTGGAACATCGTTTAAAAGCATTGGGGCCGGTTCCAAGGTCCGAACTTAATTATTTCTATTTCTTGCAATCTTTTTTTGAGAAGATGTCTAAAAACTCTCACAATACCTTGTTTTATGAAAATGGAATTGAGCTAAAGGATGTTGATTTTGCCAAACTTCTGAGCCTTGCAGAGACTTCATATCAAGAACCAAAATTAGAAATAAAAAAAGATGAAGTTCTATTAAATGAAGCTTGGGAAGGTTCTTTTTCTGGTTCACTTTCCTCGACGAATCTACAGAGTTTTATTGATTGTCCCAAGAAGTTTTATTTTGAGTACATCAAAAAATGGAAAGAAAACTTAAAGTATTTTGAGATTTTAGAAGAAAAAGAAATGGGCCAAGTGGAGCATAAAGTCATTGAAAATTATTTTAAAAAGACTAAGACTTGGGACAAGAATCTGTTTGAAGAGATTTTAAAAGAAACCTACGCAAGCTTTACCTTAGAGCATAAAAAAAATATTAAAATCGATGAACGTCTTGAGTATTTCTCGGAACTCGAAGAATTTTGTCAAAATGGAATTGAACAAACTATTGAGCTGATGGAAAGTTTTCCCAAATGCCACTGGTCTTTTGAATATAAAATCGAAGAGCCGGGGATGAGAGGAAGTATTGATTTACTTGGCGTGAGTGATGATACGGTAGTTATTGTTGACTATAAACGAAGTAAGTTTTCTATACCAAGTCCGATTGATATATATGAATTAAGAAAGATACAGCTTCTTTTTTATCAAAAAAGAATGAAATTAAAATTTCCGAATCATTCATTTATGATGAAATATATCTGTTTGAGTAGTGAAAGTGATAGCGTGTATTTTCCTAAGGAAAAAAGCAGCGAGAAAGATGTTCAGAAAATGGAAAATGCTTTTTTGCTTTATGACAAATGGGAAAATGAGACGAGTCAGTTTTTTAAAGAATCAAATATATATCCGATTAAGCCTGCGCAAAAATATGTCTGTGAAAATTGTTTCTTGGGCAAAGTTTGTGCGAAAGGACTTGTAAAGGAAAAAGAGTGAGAGATATCCCAGAACAAAAAAAAGCGATTGAAGCCCAGGGCAATGTGCTCTTGAGTGCTGGTGCAGGATCTGGAAAAACCCATGTTCTGGTAAATCACTTTTTATTTAAAGTTGAAAATTATTTACAAAAAGAGGATAAAGATATTCAGAGTTTTTTGCGATCTTTTGTTTTGATGACCTTTACTAATAAAGCAGCTTTTGAGATCAAGGCTCGTATTCAAGTTGCGGTTATGGAAAAACAAAAGCATGATCCTTCGTGGAGTCAAATTTCGGACAATCTCGATTATTTATTTGTTGGAACAATTCATAGCTTTTGTTTAAAGCTTCTGAGGCTTAATTTAGTGGAAGGCTGGAGTGAAGAAGATCGCTTGATTGATGATTTTGATGAAAATTATCGCATTGAAAAAGCGCTGAGTTTTGTTATCCAAAAAAAGATGGCAGAAGGTAAGGCTCAAGATGTTATTCGCTATAAAAAACAAATTTTACAAGCCCTGCAAGGAGTTTTTGGGAGTAATGAATTGCGAGTTCTTTGGGAGAATTTTCCTAAACAGGGTATAGCTATTGACCATTTTTTTAAAGAGTATTTAAGTCGCTTGGAGATAAGTGAGAATTTTCATAAAAGCCCGCTTAATTACTTAGAGAAATACCAAGCCAAAGAGTACTTCTTATCACTTCATGATCTTATTGAATCAGAGATCAAAGATTATGAGTGGTTAACTAAAATATGTGACTGGTCAAAAAAGAGAGCCGAAAGCATCAGGAAAGAAAAGCATCCAGAGCTTAGTGAATGTAATGAAGAGGTTAAAAAATTTAAAGATGCTTTTAAAAAAATCAGTGAATCAATTCTTGCCTACTTTGATAATGAAAAAAATACTGCTCATGAATGGAGCACTCAAATATTTGAGATCTATTCAGATGTAAAAGATATTATTGAACACGGGAGTGGTAAAACTTTTAATGATTTGGAATTTCTGGTCTGGAAAAATATTGATAAAAATCAAGGAGTAAAAAAAGTAAGAGATTATTTCAAACACTTTATAATAGATGAGTTTCAAGATACATCGCCCATTCAGTACGCAATCTTTGAGAAAATATCGGGCAATGATTGGCAAAATTTTTATTTTGTTGGAGATGTTAAACAGGCAATTTATAGCTTCCGCGGAGGAGACATTAATGTCTTTGTAAAGGCTTCTCAAAATGTTGCCAATAATTTGATCATGCAAAATAATTTTAGATCAGCTCGCGAGATTGTTCGTTTTAATAACGATTTTTTTGAATCGATTATGAAAACTCCCGGATACCCTTTTGAACGTCAGGTGGCTGCTAGGGAAGATTTTTCGGGTCGTATTGTGACAGTCAAAACCAAGTTGCATTTGGAAGCAGAGGAAAAATTAAGCAATCGAAAACTTGAGTATGTGGAAGCTTGCGCGCTCATTCATTGGATTATGAGTCATCCCAAAGCTTCTGACATTGCTGTTCTTTATCGCAAAAGAAAACCCTCACTTATTTTAATCGCTCTTTTAAAAAACTATCAAATAGGATTCACGACGAAGTCTCAAATCTTTTTACTTGATGATCCTATTTTAGGGATATTTAAATCTTTTATTGAAAGGCTTATTAATCCTCATGAATCGAGTGTTCATATTTTTGACTTTAAAATGGCTATTTATCAGGAAAAACTTCAAATAAAAGATTTTATTTTCCATGAATGTTTTGATTCTTTTCAAAAAAACTTAGGACTTCTTGGAATTTGGGGCGCGTGGATTCATTTTCTACATAATCAAAAGATAACCGTTGCCACAAGTGATCAAAGTTTAAATCTGATTCAAAAAGTTATTTATGCCTCTTCGGGTAATATTGAGTTTATTAATCGCAGAATGAGTAAACTGTCTTCTTATAAATACGAGATGGAAAATGTGTGGGGAGAAAATCCTTCTCGAATTAAAATCATGACAGTTCATGCTTCGAAAGGATTGCAGTTTGAGAATGTTCTCTTGGGAGGCATTTACACTGATCAGAAAAGTGCCAATGATTCTGATTTATTTGGCGAGTATCCTCAAAGTTTTAAATGGTTTGAAAATAAAAAAAAATATGAAACCCCTAATTATATTTTAGAGAAAATGGATGCAGATAAGATTAAAAAAGCGGAGGCAATAAGGCTTTTATATGTGGCCTGTACTCGTCCGATAAAAAATCTGATTTGGGTCACCCTTGAAAATTTTGCTGCTCCTTCTTTTTCATGGGCTCATTATTTAGGGCAAAGCAGTGAGCTAGAAAGTATTGATTTTGATCAGAATTTTCAATTTACCTATAATGATTTTTTACCAGCTTATTTTTTGGATACCTTAGGTATTAGTAATTATAAAAAAAATTTAAATCATTTTCCGGTTATTCTTCCCGATTTAAGCATTACCAAGCTTGCTAAAATGAGCCTTTGCTCGATGTATTTTTATTTTGAATCTTTTTTAAAAATATCAGACAAGGACCTTTCTTTTATTAAATCAGTTCTTCCCAAAAAAGATGATGTGATTCCGCTGAAAAAGACTTTATCTTCCGCCAAAAAAGGAATTGAGGCTCATGAAATAATTCAACATTTTTTAGAAGATGAAGAAAACAATAATTTAAGTAAGATTTCTTCTTTTTTTCAGGAACAGCTCACCCATATAAAAAAAAGTAAAGCCTCTCAGAAATATACAGTAGAGCGTGAAATTAAATTTTCTTTTTTCGGACATATTGTTCAGGGGCGAGCGGACCTCATTATTATGGACTCCGTGCCTCGGGTGATTGATTTTAAAACAGGTGATTTTTGTGAAGAAATGCAAAAAACTTACCTGACTCAAATTTATTTTTATGCCATGGGCCTATGGGCCCAAGGTGAAGTCGGGCGCGAGACTTCCATCAGTATTGAAATTTTTTATTTAGACTTAGACACAATAAAAAAAGTTGAGATTACCGTCGAGGAGATTATCTCTTATTTGTGGAGTCATATTGTTTTAAAAATGAATCAAGAAAATCTCAACCTTAATTATTGTCAAAAATGTAAGTTTGCGATCGTCTGTCAAAAAGGGCAAATTTTGCCTTAACTCCTTGCACCAATCGTTAAATTAATTTTCATCGTAAAATACTCTCGTGTTAAAATAGGAATTACATGAAGTTTATTTTATTTTTTCTAATAGCAATTTTTTCTATAAGAGCTAACGCTGTTTGTACTGTTGGTTCAGCTAATGGTCTTGTCAATGTTATAGGAACTCTTGGCAATACTGGAACGGCGCCCTTTGATAGTGATCCAGCCGATGTGGCGTGTGCCGCAGGCTCAACCTTGCATACTGAGGGGCTCGATTGCTCCGCGACTAACCGAGTCGTGCGTATTGGGCAACAAACTATTTATCCCGTGACTGTGACTACCACCGGAGATTCAGACACGAATATTCGTTTGACTTTAACACTGACTAATGGAACATGGGCAAGTCCATTGCCTGCGGTGTGTTTGGCGGGATCAAGTGGAGCGAATACCGCAACTGCTTTGTGTGTGCTAGGAACAGGCTCTGCAGTACTCGGGGCGGGCACAGGAATTGGATCGGGCGTTATTAATTTTACTGCCAATAACTCAACAAATTCGAGTCGCTTGCAACAACAAACGATGACCGTTGCCGCTTCTTCGACCTGTCATCCTGCGGGAGCGGGAGTGACGATAGCTTCTCCGTTAAGTGTCGAAATTTCTGCGGCACCTTCGCAACCTGAGTTGATTAAGGTTTCTCCCGTAGATCATCCTAACTGCTCTTATCCTTCCTACACCAATGCCACGGATGGAGAGATCATTAGTTATAATGGGGTCAATGGTAGACTAATAACTTTTCGCATGTATATTAAAGAAAATTCTCCTTATGATTATGTGGAGAGACCTTCTAGTATTACTTTCCAAGATAATCTTTCTGGCTTTCCTGCTTCGGGAGCAAACGTTGTTTTCGTACGGACCTTTCCTACTGCCAATACTTTTGTTACTGCAACACAAACCGGAGGGGTAGGGACTCCCGTGAGTATAAACTATAATCTGAGAACAAATTCGGTTCTTTTGGCAAGTTCAGCGGGAGTTGGAACTTCGACATGCGCTCAGCAACTGAATGGGGGGGGTGCCCACCACGTGGCGTTATTGGCAAGGACAAGCTTCGGGAGGAAATTGGAACACTTTTATTCAACTTTTTATTCCTGAATCAGATATCACTCAACCTTGTCCTTATTATTACAATAATGTTTTTGACAACGTGAGTATTTTGGATGGAAGTGGGGCGAGTGTTACAGACAATCCTTTAAATAATACTGCACGCATCAAGCTTTGCACTACCAAGCCTGGGGCTGGAGGAGATGGTCTTTATTTATATAAGGTTCCGACTCTGTTAAGTCCCTCCTTTGGAAGCCCCGCCACCTTAGGATCGGATGCTTACGGAACCGGAGCAGCCCCACCCTACGTTTTTCCAGGGATGGTGTATCACGAGGCGCTTGGTTTTTTTATTTTACCAGGGCTAAATAGTCCTTTGTTTTTAAATCCCACGGGACATCTTTATAACGCCGTTCTTTGTGACGTGAATATGACCCCCTCTTTAAGAACCTTAGAACCTTATAGTGATGGAGAGGCTGTGCAGTATTCTCCTCAGGGGATGGGGGGAACGGGAATCACCATTCCAGCTTTTCTCCATTCAGGTTTTGTAGTGGAATATGGGATTCAAGGAGCACCAGGGAGTGTGCCTACAACCAATGGCTGTGGCAATGCAGAGGCGACTTGGTATGCGGGCCCCTTGAGTGCCTTGCCTGTTGCGGTTGCTGGAATTAATAAAATTCGTATTCGCGTGCCCGACGCTTCTTTTCCCGTGTCTACAGTGGGGCTTCCTAATACTAATTCCTATCGCGGGCTTGCTTTTCATGTGAAATGGAGGGTCAATACCACCGCCACAGCGGGAGGAATTACGGCGGTCGGTGCGGTGCCTGCGGGAGATCGTCCTTTTGATCGCTTGACAGGCTCTATTGCAGGGGGACCTTTTATTCGAGGAGGAGCTGTTATTGCTTCCGCGGATATTCCCACCTTTTACTCACCAAGTCCTGTGACTTATTTTGCGGCAGCTTATGCCGTGAATAATACCTATACCACGTCTCCTGGTGCGGCTGTTGCTCCTACTAATTCTTGGTCTTGGGGGCATTATGCTATCGTGGGAGTCGCCCAAGCGCGTGTTTCCAAGCGAGTGGACACCAATTTTGGAGCGACCTGCACCAGTTCAGGCGCTGCGGCACCTTGTCTTGTGCTCACGGGCAATTCCTATACTTTTGACTATACTTTAACTCCCACTTTTACGGGCCCCGCGGCACCAGTGGTACAAGACACCCTTATTGTCACTGATACGATGGCAGCAGGACTTAATTATGTGGCGGGCACAAGTAAGGTTGGAGGAGTCGTCACGAATCCTAATCAAATTATCTCTAATCCTGATGGCTCAACGACTTTAAAATGGTTTTTGCCCGCAGTGAATACAAATGCGATCGTTCCAGTTATTACTTACCAAGCTTTTGTGGATAGTACGGCAGTGGGTTCAGTGACCTTGCGCAATACCGCGAATGTTTATTCTCAATATGATTCAACCTCCAATCAAGTATCGACCCAGTCTTATGCCGATGTGACCACGAATGTGATTGGTGGGTTTTCGGTACAAAAAACTGTTTATCCTTTAGCACAAGAAATTTTTGGCAACGTGAATGTTGATTTTAAATTAAAATACTCGAATACAACAGCAACTTCGATGCCTAGTGGAATCGATCTGATTGATATTCTTCCCTATAATGGAGACGGTAGAACTCCAGCTTCTAGTTTTACGGGCACTTTTAAAATACGCTCTGCACCGACCAATGCGGCTGATCCGTCGATGCAATTTTATTACACCAACCGCATTCCAGCAACCATCTCGCAAAACACCGAGCAGTACACGGCACCAGCAGCACCTACTTGGTGTACTCAAGCAGAACTTGGGGTGGTGTTTGGATGTCCTGCCAGTTTAAGTGATGCCACCGCGATTCGCGCCATCTCTCTTGCGACTCTAACGGCTAATTATTCTGGAGAAGTAAATCTTCCCATGACGGGAGTGGGGGCTACTCCCAATAATATTTACTCGAACGTTTTTACGGCGAGACAACCAAGCATTCATACATCACCTATTTTTCTCCTGCCTACCGGAAACGTGCAGTCCTCCACGGTTCGTTTAGGTACTCTTTCCGGAACTGTTTTTATTGATGGCGATATTAATGGAATTTTAGGGACCACTGTTTTGGATCCAAGATTAAACGGTGTTCTCATGACCTTAACGGGAACCAGTAATACCGGAGTGCCTGTTTATAAAACGACGACAACCAATATTAACGGAAACTATACTTTTACAGATATCCCAAGTGGAACCTATAGCGTCTCAGAGGCGCAGCCCACGGGGCTTTATGAAAGTGGCGCTATTGTTGGAACGAATGGAGGAACAACTTCACTTGTTGGATCTAGCACAACTATTTCTAATATTGTCATGCCGCAAAGTACGGACGCGGTCTCTTATAATTTTAAAGAAGTGAGAAGGCCCATTATCACAAAAGCTTTCTCACCAACCACCATTCCTAATGGGGGAACTTCGACCGTAACCCTGACTTTGTCTAACCCTTTTACCAGTACCATGACAGCAGTTAGTTTTTCTGATTACCTTCCTACAAATCTTATCACGACAGCGGCCTCTCAAGTCGTCGGAGGAACATGTACTGGTGCAAGTAGCAACACTCTTTCAGGAAGCAATATAAGAGCGGATATTACGGGACTGACTTTAGCCGCAGGTACCTCGACAACTCCTTCGACTTGTACGATTACTTTTACGGTTACTTCAACTCTCGATGGAACTTATAACAATCGAACAACGGGTGTCTCTGGAACAGTGGGAGGAACCGGTGTCACGGGAGATGAGTCAAACACGGCAACTCTTGCGGTAGGCTCTTACCCAGATTTATCTCTTTCTAAATCCGTGAGTCCAACGCCTTATTGGTACCACGGACAAGAGGGAATGGCAGGCGCAGGACCGCTGTATACGATTTCAACGACGAACTCAGGAAGTGCTGCGACCTCTGGCGCGGTCACGATTGAAGACACGCTGCCGATCGGTGTTGTGGTCAATAACGGCGCGGCAGGAGCAGTGAGCCTTCAAAGCAATACCGGCTCATGGGCGTGTAGTAGTGATAGTGCCACTCCCCAAAAACTCACGTGCACGACGACTAACTCTATTGCGACAAGTGGAAGTGCAAGTTTTAGCTTTCACGTTAAAGTTCTAAGTAGCGCAGGACCTGCTGATCTAGTGAACACCGCGCGCATGAGCGCTGGCGGAGGAGATATAGCGCTTCCACCAAACGCTAGCGCAACAGTAGGCGTTTTACCGGTGCCAACAATTTCTAAGGTATTTAGTCCAGCAAGTATTAATGCTTTTACTGCTTCAACGATGACACTTGTCATCTCTAATCCTAAAGATATAGCGCTCACAAGTGCGAGCTTTACGGATTCTTTTCCAACTGATTTAAAAACAATAGCAACTTCGCAAACAGCTTCTGGAACGTGCGCGGGCGCAAATACAAATACAATAGCGGCTAATTCGACAAGTATTAGCATTACAGGACTTACGATTCCTGCGGCAGTAGGAGCGGTGGCTGGAACATGTACGATCACTGTGCAAGTAACCTCAGGCGTGGTGGGTGGTTATGACAACACGACTTCAGGAGTTTCTGGAAACTATGGACTTAACG
>CAYQEW010000003.1:0-26678 GCA_964416605.1 uncultured Bacteriovoracaceae bacterium
TAATACACCCGTGGCGGAAATTGCTCATACCTGTGAGCAATGGAAAATTCATTTTCTTCTTCTGGGCTTTACGGCACTTCCGAAGCAGCGAGAATTGATTAGCGCTCAAGATTTTGTAGGGCAGTTAGATAAGGTTGTTTCTCAAAAGATTGATTTTTGTTTAGGTGGCTTTTCTTATCAAGACCAAAATATTAAACGCAAAATAATTGAAATAAAGGATTTTAAATTCTTGGATCAATTTCTAGAAACTAATATTTAATTTCAGTAAGATCTTTTTTAATTTTTTGGTAAAATTCCTCACTGATTTGCGATCGCAAAACAATATCGACTTTATACAAAATTTGAGATTCTTCAAATGCCTCATGAAGACGTGTAATAATACTTGCTTCCAGGAAAACACTGTCATCAATCAGCAAATCAAGATCCGAATCAGGACGGTGAGAACCTTGAGCACGTGAACCAAATATAAAAACTTTATTTTGATTGATATTCAGATGATTGTTGAGAATAAGTTTAATTTCTTTTAAGTCGTTCATTGAGTTTTTCAAGGAGTTTTCGAGCTTCAACGCCAAAAAATTGAATGTCTAAGTAAACTTGTTCGGCAGTTTTTTGATGATAGGTATGCGAGGTTCGATTGCGAGCCTCAATAAAAGCAAACCAGATATCTAAATCTTCAATGAGATGCTCTTGATGAGCTTCTCGAAGGAGTGGTTTAGGCGAAGAACTTACTTCGGTTCTTCCTTCCAATAGGAGAATTTTGCGAATGGATTTCCAGCAAAGCTCGAATGTATACTCAAAGCGTTGAATGACTCCGTCGCGTTCAAGGCTGGATATATTTTTTTTTTGAATGACTTCTTCAAAAGTTTTGAGAGCATCTTCAAGGGAGGAAAAATCTAGATTTTGCATGTGATTCTTTTATACAATGGCTGGGAAGGTGGGATTCGAACCCACGACCAATAGATTAACAGTCTACTGCGCTAACCGACTGCGCTACTCCCCAATATTGTATAGAAATTTATAATGGGGAAAATAATAATTGTCTAGTTAAAAATTTAAAGGAATAGCAGTCGCCACAGAACCCTCTTGTAAGAGATGTCCATGATCCGATCCAAGCAAAAATTGCCCGTCAATAGACTCAAGCTGACAGTAAAGGCACTGAAAATCAAATTTAGAAGAAGAAACTTCTAAAAGATAAGGTTTAGGGTGTGATGCTTTCTTGAAGCTTATTTTTCCTGTGATTTTATTTTTAATCGGGAGCACTTCATTTATATCACATTGATAGTGAGGCCCACCATCAAAAGGGTCTACTTGATTATTGTATTTAAACCCAATGCTTTCGAGCATTTTTTGCACGGGCTTGGTTTCTTCTCCGACTTCGCCAATGGATTTTCTGGCTTGCACAGGAAGAAGGCATTGATAAATATTTTCAGAGGGAAAAAGACTGAGGATAAATTCGGAGTTTTCACGGCTCAAAAGATCTGCCTCATGGTAGTTCATATTGAGAAATTGTCTGCCCACGGCTTCCCATAAAACGGAATTTCCTTTGTCATCAAAGGGAGGCAAAAGCTCTGAATGCAACGTATTTTTAAATTTGTTGCGGTGAAGGCTGATATAAAGGAAACGAGCAAAAGATATTTGCTTTCCAAGTCGATGCGTATTTTTGCGATAATCGGGATGAAGCACTAAGCCGCCTATTTCCGTGGGCCCATCGGTGTCAATTCCCAGCTTGAGAGTTCCGTGAATAAAGCCAGTGTTAAGCGTTTTGCTGTATTTGTTTTCTTGGCTCACATCGAGATAAAAATGAGGCTCTTCTTTGGTTCCATGTTGAGAATTAATCATGGAGACGCCAATAACTTTTTTCTTGGCAGTATCTTCCAGAACAAAAACATAGGTGCGATCATGAAAAAAATGATCAATAGCTTGAAAGCTTGCTACGGAACAATCGATAAGTTCTTTTATTTTTTTTTCTTCACGAGGAAGATTGATCAGAAGATGAAATTCACTGAGTTCTTTCAGATCACTTAAATCTCTTGGTAAGACATTTCTTATAATAAACATGAAGTCATTCTACTCCTACTTGAAAAAAAGAACAATATACTCATAATAAAGAGTATGAATGAATTTGAACTGGGAATAAAAAGTTATCAGCAAAGCGAGTACACCAAAGCTCGGTTGTATTTTGAAAAAGCCCTACTGCATGCTGAAAATAAAAAAGAAATAGTGCATAATATAGAGCTCGTTAAAACTAAATTGCATCTTGAAGACATAGAAAGCAATCAGGATTTTCTTACGACAGCTCTGCGCATACCTTTGGTTTTCTTTTTTACGCTAGCTACTTTTATTTTATTGCTTTCAGTTATTTCCTATTTAAGAAAAAAAACAACACTGTTTTATGCTTTATCTCTTTTCCTTTTTTTGTTTATGGCAGGAGTTGGATTTATTAAATCACAATATTATTTTGCGATTAATCTTCAAGAACAAAATATTTATACTGGAAGTTCAATGGCCATGCCTAAAAATGGCAAATTGCCAGCAGGACTGAAGTTTGTCGTCAAGAAAAAAAATGAAAATGAGTGGATTTTTATTGAATCTCCGAAAGATTTTCAGGGTTGGGTTAAGAATTTACAGATAGAGAGACTCTAAACTTTACGACTTCTCCTGGAAGCTGTAGTCTAAGCACCTATGAAGTTTTTTATTTTGTTTTTTTTACTTTTATCCATGCTTGCTTGTTCATCTGCTCCCAACAAAGAGGGATTAACTGAAGCAGAGGTATTGTATAAAAACGCGAAAAAAGAAATTGCCAAAAAAAATTATTTTCAAGCAGGCTTAGATTTAAATAATTTAAAATCAAAACATTCTTATAGCTTTTACGCCATTGATGCAGAACTTCTTCTTGCCGACATTGAGTTTTTGCAAAAAAATTATGTGGAAGCTGCTAACCAATATCGTATTTTTCGCGAGCTTCATCCTACCTATAAAAATTCTGATTATGTTCTCAATCAAATGGCGATTGCTTACAAAGAACAGGTTCCTTCAACCTATGATCGCGATCTGGGCGCGCTCTATCAATCAATGAATTTATTTAGAGAGTTAGTCATTAAATATCCTGACTCAACATATGTTCCCAATGCGCAAAAAGAACTGCAAAAAGGCAATGAGGTTATTATTAAAAAAGAGCGTTATATTGCGGATTTTTATTTTAGAACCAAGAGTTATCAATCTGCTCGCTATCGTTATTTAGATATTCTTAAAAGTTATAATGAGCCTGCCCTTGTGCAAGAAGGTGTTGAGCGTATTTTAATTTCGACTCTTAAGCTGAAAGAATATGAACAATGTGAGCAAATTGCAGGCGAGTTTGGAGCACAATATGTGGATCAACTCTCAAAAATAACGGAAATCAAAAATCGTTGTAGTGCTTTAAAAGCTAAAGGATCAACTCTATGAATCAAGTTTCTGAAATTGTTTCTCAGGGAAAAATGTCTTATAAGCGAAAACAAATGGCAAAAGCTAAAATGCTTTTTGAAGAAGTTCTCGCTCAAGAAGAAACAAATCAAGATGCTCTTTTTCATTTAGCTAATATTTATCATCAAGCGGGTGATTTAGGGAAAGCCATTAAAATTTTTCGCAAACTTCTTGAAGTAAATCCTTCTCACACTGAAGCATCGATCTCGCTTAGCGTTCTTCTTAATGACATAGGCCAATATGAAAAAGCTCAGACTGTTTTTGAACAAGCTGATGAAAAAGTAAAAAATCAACAGGGCGATATTGTCGATGTTCACGTCAATCGCAAATTTGGTTTAAAGCATTTGGAGACAGCCGAATTGTATGCATCCTATAATCGTTTTGATGAAGCACAGGTTGAGTACAATAAAGCCATTCGCCTTAATCCAGACCTACTTGAAGGACGTGTGAAATATGCCAAATTACTTTCTAAAAATGGATTGTACGCCAAGGCACGCGAAGTTCTTCTTACTCTTAAAAATGAGCGTCCAGACTATCTCCCAGGAAGAGTGGCGCTAGGGCTTCTTTATTTTGGCAATGGTCAGGTGCCCAATGCTTTAACGGAGTGGTCTCAGGTGATTCAAAAAGATCCGCAAAACAAAGAAGCGCAAATGTATTTGAAATTTTCGCAAAATGCGCGCGAAGTAAATATTTTTAATTAGTTATTCTCGACTTGCCTCTAAAAAGACACAGCTCGTTGAAAAATTTTTACCGAGCTGCTAGTTTTTAAATATCTGTTTTTATTCATTTTAATTAAATAAATCAGTGAGATACTTTTTTTCGCTATAATCATTTGTGTAGGAGTGATACATGAAAAAAATATTTCTTTTTGGGTTTTGGTCATTTTGTGTTATGGGAGCCAATAATGATTCAATCAATCTCTCTTCCTCGGTTGATCCGATATGTGAAGTGACTTTTACAGCTGAACCAGTAGCCAGTAACTTAGATATCACAACAACACAATCTGATTTAAAGGTTGCCTCGGCTTATGTTAATAATAATACTCAAAGTTCTCCTTTGTATAATTCCACTTTTTCAATGGATTTGAGTGACCACTTAACTCATCAATCAGTTTCCTCAAGCCAATTTATGTTTAGTGAAGTTAAGGGACAAAACATAAATGGTATGCAGAGCTTACCATTCGGCCCCTTCGGACCAGAACACTATGATGTAACTGCTGTTCAACCGATTGATTTTTATCTCAGCTATACAGGAGTTCCAGCCCTTAGTTTAATTAGTGGGGTTTATAGTGCCGAGTGGTTTATTAGTTGTGCAATTGAGCCTCGAGCAGATTAGATAATATAGGAGTTAATTATTTCAACATATAATGAACTCTTTTTTTATAATTATACTCAAATCCAAGAGAGGTTTATGATGCTGAAAATTATTTTTGTAGCTTTATTTTCATTCTCGGTCTTAGGGGCTGCGAGTGATAACATCAATTTAAATTCATCAATTGAGCCTGCTTGTGATATAAATTTTGAAGCAGAATCAGTTGCTTCAAATTTGGATTTAATTAACTCTCAAGTTGACTTAAAAGTCGGGACACTTTTTATTCAAGAAAATACAACGGGCTCTTCTTATAAAAGTTTGGTTGAATTTGATCTACCAGATCATTTAACACATTCTGCAAATCCGAGTTATATTTTTTCTTTTAGTAATTTAAAAGGTGTTAATGAAGTAGCGGATGTTTTTGAGCCTCTGCCAGTAAATTTTACGGGTGAAGTTGGAGATGGCTTTTTGGAACTTTATCTTTCTTATACAGGAGTTCCAGCATTAAGTTTAGTTCAGGGGACTTATTCGACAACTTACACTGCGACTTGCTCCGTTGAGCCAATAATATAACAAAAAACTCCCATTAAACTGGGAGTTTTTTCTATGCTTCAATAGTTGAATCAGTGTTTTGAGTTTGGATTTTTTCTTGGTTTGTTTTGATAATATATGATTTAAGAATTTTATAAATTTCCATATCAAGAGGAAGTTTACTATCTTGCATCACAATTTGTTTTGCAATTTTCTTCGTTGGATTAATCACAATTGGTGCCTTTAAATTAGCGTTCATTTTCGTTATATCAGCAGGAATAGTAAGAATACTAAAGGCGTTACATTCATTGACATGGTTCACTTCAATAAAACTCATGTCTTTAGGAGTTAAGCAAAGAGTGAAATTAGGTTCAAAAATTTTGGGTTCTAAAATAGGAAAAGCAATGCTTCCATCAGTCAAAGACTGCAACCATAGGATTTGAGTTTGATCACCTGGGTCAACGATACTAAATCTAAGATGACTCTCGAAACCGAGAGGCCCCTCTGCAAAAGTGATGATATCTGTGTCTTGAAAACTTAACGCACCGAAGCGTGAAGTTTGAATTTCAACCATATTTTCCCCCAAACTCTCTCAAAAGTCGTTTAAATACTCAACTTAAATAGAATGGTATATGGCCTGAGACAGCTTTGCAAGCCCTTAAAAATTATTTTTTAAAATTATTTTTTTAAAAGTTCTTTTTCTAACTCAGATAGGTCAGTGATTGAAGAGTTGGCTGCCATTGTGTTTTGCTCATTAATGGACTGATAAACTTCTTCACGGTGAATTTTTGTTTCGGGAGGAGCTTTGATACCAAGACGAACTTGTTTACCTTTGATCTGCACGATAACAATCTTAATATTGTCATCGATGGCAATGCTTTCTCCTAGCTTCCTTGTCAGTACTAGCATATTGTTTCCTTTAAAGTCATTCGGAATCATTCCGCATCCAAATGCTTTATCAACATGACCTATATTACTATACTAAATGAGTTGGCAAGAAAAAAATGTATTTTTAGGGTTAAAGAGCTTCTTTTAGGAGAATTTTGGCTAATTTTTCTTCATTAACGGTGTATTTGCCCTCAGCAATCAGTTTTTTGAGGCGTTTGATTTTTTTAAGTTTTTTGATTTCTTCAACACTCATCACCTCTTCATCACTATCTTGATAAAGATTATTGAGAACAGCATTGATTTTTTGAATTTCGATTTCTGGATTACCCATAAATCACCTCCATGGTCTAACTCCTACAATATAGGAGCATTTCATGCTTTTGTACAGATTATCAGTTAATCACAAAAAATATGATGAGAGGCAGCTTTTGCCTAGTGACTAAAAGCTTTATTACAATTGAACAGGAAAAGATGAGAAAGCAGAAGATTTTTGCTCTCGCTCCAATTTTTGAGAGTGTAGATAAGGGGTTCTTGGTTTCCTCCAAGAGGCCAAGAGTCAACAACAAAAAATTGTCCACTGGTGGATTTTAGAAGAACCGCCGCATGATTATTGTCTGTAGAATAGTTATGGTTAACAACTCTTCCGACAATAGAAAAATTTTTTAAAAGTTTTTCATTTTTTAGGGTTTGCAGAAAGTCAAAAATAGCGAGCGACTGTTCGGAGCAAAAAGCAAAAGAGGATTTTAATTTAAATCTATTTACAAAAGATGGAATATCTTTAAACCAAGATTTAGCAAAATAATCTTTGAGAGTACTTTTAATATTGATGAGTTCATTTACTTCATCTAATTTGGCAATATCTTTTAAATGTGGACTGATGGAATTGATGGTGCCCATCTTATTTTTAAATCGTTCAAAATCGGAGGAGGTGATTGCTATCTTAAAAGGTTCTTCGCGCACTTCTTTTTCGTTCCAATGAGCTTGAAAAAATTTTAAATATTTCGTTTCACTTTTTTGATATTTCAAGTCGGCAGCAGCACTCAAGTTCTGAAGGGACAGAGAAAAAATAAATTTTTCTTGCATATAGCCAAGAAGCTTAGTTTTGGCGCTTAGTAGAGCATTTTCTTTGTGGCGATATTCTTGTTGGATAAGTTCAATCGATGGATTATCGAATGTTATTGAGATTGGGTTAATTTTAATATTGATAAAATCTAAAGATTTAAAAGTGTTAAGAGAAATAAATTCTTCTTCTTGTTGGTTCAATTCAAGAAAACGTCCCAGTTGTCCGTTTTGAGTCAATTCAAAGAGTTCTTCGGGATTTATTTTTTGCAAAAATTCATCAAAAATGTTTTGAGCTTTAAGACCAAGCGAGCCAACCATTAAAAGAATGATCAAAAAATAGCGCAACATAACTCATTATAATTTTAAAATCCTTCTTTTGAAGGAAAAATGAATTTTTTACAGATAGGGCGCCCTAGTGTACTCTTTTTTGACATAACTTAAGGATGAATTTATGGCTCAAAATAGCAAAAATGATTTCGAAAAAAAACTTAAAAACTTAGAAGAAATAATTAAATTATTAGAAAATGAAAGTACACCTTTGGAGCAGAGTTTGTTGGAGTTTGAAAAAGGCGTCAAACTTTTTAAAGAGTGCAAGAAAACTCTTCACGAAGCAGAGATAAAAATAAAAGTTTTAACTGATAATTTAGAAGAAGTTGATTATTAATGAAAAATACATTCAAAATTGTTTTAGCCATTATTTTCTTTTTATTTATTTGGACGGGAATTATTTTTTTCTCTTTTAGGCACATTTATAACGATTTGCCAGAAGTCGAGAGTTTGAAAAATTATCAACCTCTTCTCATTACTCGTTTTAAAGCGAAATCAGGAGAAACTCTTTTGGAGTTAGCGAAGGAAAATCGGATTTTAAAAGGTATAAAAGAAATTCCACCTAAAGTCATTCAAGCTGTTGTGGCAGCCGAGGATGATGAATTTTATCAACACAAGGGATTAAATTTCAAAGGACTTTCGAGAGCTTTTTTTAATAACGTTAAAGCGGGCAAAATTAAAGGCGGAGGAAGTACCATTACTCAGCAGGTCGCTAAAAACTTTCTCTTAAGTCATGAACAATCTTATGTGCGAAAGATAAAAGATATTATGCTTGCACTGAAGATTGAAAAGAATTTATCAAAAGATGAAATTCTTTATCTCTATCTGAATCAGGTTTATTTTGGAAGTGGAGCGTATGGTGTTGCTGCTGCTGCAAAAACTTATTTCAATAAAGATTTAGAAAAACTTACTTGGGCTGAAAGTGCTTTGATTGCGGGACTTTTACCCGCTCCTGGAAAGTACTCTCCATTTGTGGGCCCCACAATGGCTAAGAATCGCCAACATTATGTACTGGGAAGGCTTTTAGAGTTAGGTAAAATAACGAAAAAAGAATATGAAATTGCGATGAATGAGAGAGTGAGACTTTATAACGAGCGTCGCAAAGAATATGTCGGTGGATATTTTGTAGATTATCTGAGATGGAAACTTGCACAGGAAGTCGGTGAAGAAGCTGTTATGACGATGGGGTTTGATGTTGTCACAACACTTGATTATAACTTACAAAAAAGTGCTGAAAAAGCCGTGGCACTTGGCGCAAAAAATTTAGATCAAGATTTAGGTTATAGGGGCCCTCTTTATTCTATCGCCAGTGATAAATTTTCTTCTGAAAATCAGAAAATAAAAATGGAAATTTTAAAAAAAGAATCACAAATTCTTTTTTTAGAAGCGAATGGAACAATTACTTATTCACAAGTAGGTGAAGATAATAAGGACCACTCTTTTGCAGATTATTTAGAGGTGAGTAAAGACTATCAAGCGATTGTGACGAATGTGCGCGACGATCTTAAGGTTGCTTTTATTTCAATTGGTGGAGAACAAGGTTTTATTGATGCCTCAGGATTTAGTTGGGCAAAACCTCATCGCAATATTAAAGATCGCTTAGAGTATAATCAAAACAATATTTCGTTGCCCTCAAAAGTTTTTAATAAAGGGGATGTGATTTGGGTAAGCGTGAAAGAAAAAAATGTCTCTCTCAAATCTCAAAATAATTTAACCGAAAAAGAAAAAGTATATTTTTCTGCAAACCATTTTATTAAAGCAAGTTTGACTCAAAAGCCTCTTGTGCAGGCAAGTTTAGTCGCTATTGATCCTGCGACAGGTGCAGTGCTCGCCATGGTGGGAGGAACGGATTTTAGAGACTCTCAGTTTAACCGAGCGATTCAGGCAAAGCGTCAACCGGGATCTGCCTTTAAACCTTTTATTTATGCGGCTGCGTTAGAAAAGGGAATGACGCCTTCAACAATTATTATGGACACTCCTTATGCGATGGGAGGAACGGAAAAAAACTTAAGTTGGAAGCCCAATAACTCGGATGGCAAGTTTATGGGAGCGATTACATTGCGCAAAGCCTTAGAGCTTAGTCGAAATATCCCTGCGATTAAAGTCTTACAAGAAATTGGCATTAATAAAATTCGTGAGTTTGTGAAACGTATAAAATTGGATGTTGAGTTGCCGAGAGATTTAAGTATTTCGTTGGGAACCTTTGGAGTCAGTCTCTTGGAGCTTACAAAGGCTTATTCTATTTTTCCTTCTGGAGGAAAATATGTGGAGCCTAAATTTCTCATTAGTATAAAAGATCATTTTGGTAAAAATTATTTTGATAAGGAAACGATTAATCAATCTGTGCGTGAAGCTCCAGCAAGTGTTGCAGAGCCTTTGGTGGGTGATTTTGAGGTGGCAGCGGAGCATGATCCTGATTTGGACACCACCAAAAAATTAGACAGCAAGCAGGTCTATGACAGTCGTTTGGCGGCGGTTATGACTTCTCTCCTTCAAGGAGTTGTGCAATCTGGTACAGCAGCAAAAGCGAATGTATTGGGAGCGCCACTTGCTGGAAAAACCGGAACAACTAATGACAATAACGATGCTTGGTTTATTGGCTTTGCCCCTAAAATTATAGTGGGAGTTTGGACAGGCATGGATGACAATTCGACTTTGGGACATCGAGCGACAGGGGGCGCAGCAGCGCTTCCAATTTGGATTGATTTTATGCGTGACTATTTGGCAACCCATGGCCGCAATGATTTTATTTTACCTTCTGGAGTAGCGAGATACCCGATTAATAAAGCCAGTGGACAGCCAGCTGATTCCGCAGACCCCAATGCTTTTTATGAGCTTTTCATGGTGGGAACAGAGAATCAGGCGACACCGACGAACTCAGAAGAAGAGAGTAAAACCATTTTTAGTAATGATGATTTCTTTAATAATTAATGAATTATTTTTTACTTTTTCTTCTCGTTTTATCCCTACATATACTCGGCTTACTGGTCGTTGTTCCTGAGTCTTGGCAAAAGCTAAATGATAAATCGCTGCGTCCTAAAGAAGAAGTTTTTAGGATCAATTTGGATCAATGGAAATCAAGGTCTGTCGTAGAAACAACTCGAAGTGCTCATCAGAAAAAAACAGAAAATGCTTTTGCGGGAGACAGAGACAATTACTTTGATAAACAAACTCTTGCTCCGAAAGTAGGAAGTTTTGCAGAATTGGGCAAGCGCGGCGTGCGACGTCAAAAGAAACTTAAACTGGCAGATTTTGGTTTAAATTCCAATGACTTTAAATCTGTATCAGCAAACTCTGCCGAAGAAGAGCAAGCGGGGGAAACTTCTGCGCCCAATCAGGGCAATGGTGAGAATCAAAGCTATGATTATGTTCCAGGCATTGATCGTGGAGCGATGGCCAGACTTAACACCGTGGAGAGTAAAAACTATGGTTATTTTTTGCGCATCAAAAAACAAATAGAAGGTTTTTGGGGAGCGAGTATTGAAACGATTGTTCGTCAGTATTTTATAGCTCAAGATAAGCGTGTTTTTCTCACTCACCTTGAAGTCACAATGAATGCTAAGGGTGAACTTCTGCAGGTGACTATTTTTAACCCAAGCGGCAGAGAGCAGCTGGATAATGCGGCGGTCAATGCTTTTAGGCGTGCGGGCCCCTTTCCCAATCCACCTAAAGATTTAATAGAAAATGGGATTGTGAAGATTAAATGGTCTTTTATGGTCGATATCAAATAAGCACAGAGTGCTTAATTTTTTTAGATCGTTTAATGTTTATGGTGTTGAGGTTTGAGTAAATGTTGTTCATGCTTCTGCCTCCAATTTGATTAAAATAAAATAATTATTTTATCTCGCAAAAACTTTATCGAAGCCACAAAAACCGTTGCCAGCGCCCTGTGTCCAGTTTGCCAATTCTGCCAAGATACAAGATCAGTGTTTAACGACGGATTTGAGATGAGTTTTAAGTCGATCAATACCTTCCATCATCACATAGTCTTGCCAGATCTTATCGAGATCGCGAATGAGTTGCACAATGTCGATAGCGGCTTGATCGCGAGTGATATTTTTTTTGCTCGATAATTCAGTGATGGCTTTATCGAGAGCTTCGAGAGCTGGAGATTGAGAAAGGTCATTTAGTTTTTGTTCGTATCTTGGATCTATATTTTTTTCTTGAGATTTAATGATGGCTGTATTGATAAGCTGTATAGATTCAAAATTCATACGGTGTTTCCCTCCCAAGAAAAGCGAGTATGGATTAATTGCCTCTTTTCGTAAAGAGGCAATTTAAAATGTTGAATATTTATTTAAAAAAATCTGAATTAATGCGCTGTTTCGCAAATATTTTTGTAATCTTTATCATTGACAAGATTATTTGTTTCATTTTGATTTTTTAATTTAATTTTAATAAACCAAGCACCATAAGCGTCTTGATTAATGTTTTCAGGCGTTTCAATAAGTGCCGAATTTCTTTCAATGATTGTCCCAGAAACTGGTGCATATAAATCACTGACGGATTTAATCGATTCAACGATCCCAAAAGCCTGCCCTTGAGCAAGCTCTGTTCCCACTTCTGGTAGTTCTAAGTAGACAATGTCTCCGAGAGTATTTTGCGCAAAATCAGTGATGCCAATAGTCGCCACATCATTTTCAATTTGAGCCCATTCGTGATCTTTGGTATAAAGCAAATTTTCTGGTGTGTTCATTTTCTCTCCTCGTTATTTTAAAAATGATTTAACTTTTTGAGCGGGAATTTTTTGTCCGCGAATTTCAATAAAATATGAAATATTTTGATCTTTTAAATTCGCCTCGACAAGACACATTGCAACGCCTTTCTCCAGAGTGACAGAATGGGTTCCTGAAGTGACTTCTCCAACTTTTTGTTCACCTGCAAAAACACTCATGCCGTGGCGTGGTATGGCGTTAGGAACAATAAGTTTTATGGCTTGAAAGCGCGCGGGATGAGCAAGGAGGGCTTTTTTGCCAATAAAATCAAACTCCTTATTCATCTTAACGGTCCATGCTAAGCCCGTTTCGAGGGGAGTTAGGTCTTCGCTGAGGTCGTTGCCATAAAGGGGATAGCCAGCCTCAATGCGAAGTAAATCGCGAGCTCCTAGTCCACAGGGCTTGACACCAAGATCATGAAATTTATTCCAAATAGCCTCCATCTTTTCGATCGCGCCAATAATCTCATAACCATCTTCGCCGGTGTAGCCAGTGCGAGCGATAATCATGCCATTTCTTAAACGCTGAAAACCAAATTTGGGAGTTGTCGGATCAAACTCTGATAACACTTCAGGCATGTATTTTAGGGCATCTTTACCTTGCACGGCGATGAGCCCCATTTCATCGGAAATATTGCACCACTGGGCGGCGTAGGCTTCGGTCTTCTTACTCATCCATGCAAAATCTTTTTCGATATTGGCAGCATTGACGACCAATAAATATTGATTTTCATGCAGTTTATAGACAATAAGATCGTCAATTATTTTTCCTTCCTCATTGAGAAGAGGCGAATAGACGGCCTGTCCAACACTTAAACTCGAAATTTTATTGGGCAAAAGAAATTCAGCGGCAATACCAGCTTCGGGGCCTGAAAGAGTGATCTCACCCATATGGCAGGCATCAAACATGCCAACACTGTTTCTCACTGCTAAAGCTTCTTCTTTCATCGAGCTAAATTGCAGGGGCATTTCCCAGTGAGAGTAAGGGCAAAACTTGGCTCCTTGATTTTTTTGGGTATTCCAAAGGGCGGTTTTTTTAAGCATAGGTATTTCCTTTTTTCAAAGCTTAGCAAAAGAATTTGAATTGATCTATCTAGCATGTTAGAAGTTGCCCTTAGAGGGATTCATGAGAATAGCTTTTTTTCTATTGATGGTTTTGACGGCAAAAGTTTTTGCGCAGGGAAAGACGGTTTGTTTTTTTTCTATGAATAATGAAAAAGAATTTAAAGTTTTTCACTCCTTTGTGCAGAAAATTCAAAATAATTCTTCGATGATTAAAGTCGTGGAATTTATGAAAGAAGGAAGTAATCCTTCTCAGGCATTTACTGATCTTGTTTATTCTGGAATTCATTGCGATGGCCTCGTTATTTCGGGCCATCATACAGGAAGCTTTGGCGGCAAAAGAGCGAGTGGAAGCATTGCAGTGAGTTTATTTGAAAAACTTTCTTGTGATGAAGCCTTGGCTCCTTTTTTCTTCCAAGTGAAAGCCCTTTGGTTACAGGGATGTCGAACGTTAGGGGTCAAAAATCTTTTGACTCTAGATAGCGCCGATTATCATATGAACAGAGTGGGAGATGTTTTAGCTGATGATGGACTAGAACAAAGTTTTGCTGAACTCAATAATGAATTTAGTTTAACCCTTGATCAAGATAATCCTCTTTCCAGCAGGTACCAGCGAGTGTTTCCCGCAGCCCATGTGATGGGTTGGACAAAGACAGCACCAGGAGAAGAATCCCATAGTGAAAATTCTCTGCCTTATCACCTCGCTCATTATATCGAAAAATCAGAAAAGGTTATGCCCGTCAATCCTTTGGGGTCCATGAATAGCAATGATAAGCAGAAGTTTGCTTTTTATCTCAACAAAATACTTTCTTCTCAAGGAGTCGATCAGTTGCTTGTTAATTCTTGGATTAGTCAGGGGCAAGATAAGATGTATGGATTTAATAATAGTGATATCAATGCTTTTAAGCCTTTAATTTATTCTCAAGATGGCAGCTTGCAACTGGCAAAAAAAATTGATTGCGATCTTCTCAATGCGCAAAATGAAAATGATTTAATAAAGGCAATCGATCAATTTTTGATCCATCCTGCGATTTATGGTTATAGTTTTGAAACTCTTTTTCAGGTTCTTAAGCCAGAGTATAAAGAGGCTTTAAGGGTCTTACAAAAAAGATCTGATTTTTTACAATTTTTGATAAGTAAAATCGAATCTAAACAAACAGGTATTATTCGCAAGGTTGAGTATTACGCTCTTTATAAGAAAATTGCGCAAAGATCTTTTCCAATGGTTGATCAAGCGATTATGAAAAAAACGAAAGAATATGCGCTAAAGGCCAATCTTGATAATTATGATCAACGCGATTTCATTCAATCCTTATTTCAAACCCTCAACCAAAATAATTTGACTAGTGCAGAGCTTTTACAGCAAATTATTTTAGACACGAAGGATAGTTATCACGCCTCTGTTTTTGTGCTTGATGCTTTACAATCGAGCGCCCAGCCCATTGAGTTTTCTAAAGATATTGTATTACAACTTTTAAATAAACCTAATCTTGATGCCCAAGTTCTTTTCGATGCGATTTCGGTTATCAAAGAAGTTCCAGGGCGCTTTAATGATAAGCATATTCTTTTTGCTGCGCTGATTAATAATCCATCAGCCAGTAGTGAGACTGATGCAGAAGTGATCGGCGCTTTAACCGCCATCAGAGAACCCATTCAGGAGCGATTTGCGCTCATTGAGTTTTTACTGAAAAATCAAAAAATAGATAAAAGTTATAAAAACTATGTTTTTAATTTTATTGAAAAATCATCCACTTTAACTGTTCAAGAAAAAGAAATTCTTACTCGTCGTTATTATTAATGGTGGCGTAAAATAAATTTTGAGCGAGTGAGTAAACAGTCATGGGCCCCACGCCACCTGGCACAGGGGTTATGGCGCTACAGTGATCTAGGCAATCTGCAAAGTTCATATCACCTACGGTTTTTCCATCAAGTTTAGAAATACCGACATCAATAAGAATTTGATTTTTATTCAAAGAAAGAAATGAGGAGTTGATGTAATGGGGTTTGCCCATAGCAGAAATAATAATGTCAGCAGCTTTAGTTATTTCTTTGATATTTTGGGTTTGAGAATGACACAGCGTTACCGTGGCATTTTTATTTTCTAAAATAAGGCTCAAGGGTTTTCCCACAATATGGCTGCGTCCAAGAATCGCAATATTTTTTCCCTCTATCTCGATATTATAAAATTGAAGAAGAGAGAGAATACCGCTGGGTGTACAAGGTGTGAGATAAAAATCACCGGAGTTAAAATAAAGTCGACTGATATTTTGCGGATGAAATCCATCTACATCTTTATGGGCAGGAATGAGGGTGCGCAGATTTACTTTTTGAAGCCCCGGAGGAACAGGCAGTTGAATGAGGACCCCTTGATACTGAGAATCGTGAGTGATGGCATTGACGGTATCGATAAAAGCAGCCGCTTCAATGTTTTGATCCAGTTGATAAAGAGTGCTCTTGGCACCTACATTTTCCAAATAACTGATTTTATTTTTGACATAGAGAAGACTTGAAGGATGTTGCCCTACAAGGATAACCGCTAAGCTTGGCTTAATCGTTAAAGCTTCGATTTGAGCTTTTAGCTTAGGAGTGTGAATCTCTAAAAAAGGTTTTGCCTCTAAAATTTTAGTCATGCCACAATCTAGCAAAAAAAAAACCTTGAATCTAGGTTATTTCCTTTATAGTTTATAAAGATGAAGTTTTATATTGGTTTAGCGTTGCAATTAATGGGATTTGTCAGTGTGGGACTCTGTCTTTTTGCGGGGCTCAAAAATGGTGATTACGGAAGATTTGAGCTTGCTCAGTTTGGTTTAGGAATTTTTTTGTTTTATTCGGGAACTTATATTCGATCTAAAGGTTAGACACGTCTGCCTCTCTTTAGTACAATTTTTTTATGATAATTTTAGGCATTGATCCAGGCTCTCGAAAATCAGGTTATGGCGTGATTGAAATGATTGGCAAAAAAATGCGCTACATCGATTCGGGAGTGATGCGTTATAATGCTGATCTTACTTTTCTTGATCGATTGGCAGAAATACGCAATCAAGCCCAGGAAATTTTGATGAGTTATCGTCCAGACGAAATTGCGATGGAATCACTTATCTATGTTAAAAGCCCCACCGCGCTTATAAAACTCGCTCAAGCGCGAGGAGTTATTCTTTCGAATTTTATTGATACTCATTTGGGAAAAATTTATGAGTACTCACCCAACCTCATTAAATCAAGTTCTGTGGGGCATGGGCATGCTGATAAAGAAAGTGTGCAGAAGTTTTTACACTTAGTTTTCAATGTCGATAAATTTGCAACGGATGATGAAAGTGATGCGCTAGCCGTAGCCTATTGCCATGCGATTCATCGAGGAGTTGCTTCTATGGATAACTACCGCAGTGTTAAAAAAATAAAAGGCGGCTCCAGTTTAAAGAATGCGCTCTCTCACAAAATAAGTGAAGGATTAAAATGATTGGTTATATTGAAGGCATCGTGAAAGCAAATTCTGAGGCACAAGTTATTCTTTTAACTAAAGCAGGAATTGGTTATGAGGTTTTTTATTCAGGATACGCACAAGAGCAAGAAGAGTTAGGTCTTTATATTTCACACATTATTCGTGAAGATAAATCAGATCTTTATGGTTTTAAAAATGCTCAAGATAAAAAACTTTTTGAGCAACTCCTCACTGTCAATGGAGTGGGGCCCAAGTCTGCTTACTCTTTGATGATGCTCGGTTCGGAAACAATTTATAATGCGATTGTTTTTGATGATCAGAAAACCTTGAAATCCGCACAGGGAGTGGGTGCCAAAGCGGCTGCTAAAATTGTGATTGAGCTCAAATCAAAATTGACTAAAGATATGCTTCCAGGAAAAAACCAAGTTACTCCTGCGATGAACACCTTTAATCCTATTTTAGCAGATGCTCTTTCTGCCTGTGAAGGTTTAGGTTTTGACTCACAAAAAATTCTCCCTATTGCTAAAAAATTATTAGAGGATGGTTTGATTGATAACTCACAAAAACTTGTGCAGGCCATTTTAAAACAAAAAGGTACTTCTTTATGAGTCGTGAGAGTGTTGTGACGAGTACTGCTTCGGATCGTGAAATAAATGAAGAAGTAAGATTGCGCCCGCAAAATTTTTCGGAATTTATCGGACAAAAAAATGTGGTCGATAATATTTCTCTCATGGTGGCTTCCGCTCAAAAAAGATCGATGGCAATGGATCATGTGCTTTTGTCAGGTCCTCCAGGACTGGGTAAAACCTCACTCGCGATGATTATTGCAGGGAGTTTGGGGAGTGAATTGCATATGGTCGCAGGTCCTGCGATTGAAAAAAAGGGAGATCTGGCAGCCGTTCTCACTAATATTGCTCCACGTGATGTTCTTTTTATTGATGAGATTCATCGTATTCCGATTGCGGTGGAAGAAATTCTTTATTCTGCAATGGAAGATTTTAGGCTTGATATTCTTATTGGTCAGGGAGCTTCTGCTCGCACCATGCAAATTGATATCGCGCCTTTCACTCTTATTGGCGCGACCACTCGCTCGGGGCTTCTTTCTAATCCTCTTCGCGATCGTTTTATGGCGCATTTAAATTTTAATTATTACGAGCCAGATGAAATTGCCATTATTTTAGAAACCAATGCGCGCAAGATGAATCTCACTCTTGAGAAAAAATCTCTCAATGAACTGGCGAAACGATCGAGAGGCACGCCGCGAATAGCCAATCGAATTCTTCGTCGGGTGCGCGATTTTGCGGTGGTGGAAGATAAAAATATTGTGGAGATGAGTCAGGTAGAAAAAGCGTTGAACCTCATGGACATTGATCATTTGGGGCTTGATGCGATGGATAGAAAAATTCTGCAAGTGATTTTAGAGTATTATCAAGGGGGCCCAGTGGGTATCGAAGCTCTGAGTGCCACTCTTGGAGAAGATCGGCAAACCATTGAAGAAGTCTATGAGCCTTACTTGCTGAGCAAGGGATTACTAATTAGAAGCCCGCGCGGAAGAATGATTTCTGATTTAGCGAAGCAACATCTTAATTATTGATAGAGTTTCAGACTAGGATCACCTAAAAAATTAATTCCTGCTTCCCAAGCCAAATTATTTTTTTGGTAGGTTTCAAAGGAATAACCTAAAGAGCTATCAAATTCAAAGTGAGTCAAATTATTTATTAAATATGTTGAAAGAGCTTCTCCGAAACTCATTCCTTCTTTAAGGTATTCATGAAAAAACTGCATATACCTCATTCCGCCGGGCACGGAAGATGTAACAACTCCTAATGTTTCGCTTAGCCCTAAATAGGTTTGAGCTAAATTATTTTGCAGAGGTAGAGGTTCATTGGCACTGCAACTAAAAAGATTGATAAACTCTATTTTAGGCGCATAGGATTTAAGGTCTTTGATCAAAATATCATCTTCCCATTCCGGAAAATGGCCCTTGGCAGAAGAGTGTTCAGCGATCATGACATACTGATATTTATGAAGAGAAGCCTCTTGAATCAGAGTATTAAGTCGAGAATAGGTGAGAGTGGATGCAGATAAAAAGCCGTAGGATTGCAATTGATTAATCAGAAGACCGACTTCAGAGCCTCTTTCATCTCGCCACTGAGCACCGATAAATCCCGCGACTTTGACAGGTTCTTGCGGAGATGTTCGATAGAGCACATTGCGTTTAAAATACTGACAATAATCGCTGACTGGTGCACGCGGTCCTAGATTGATAAGTCCAACCCAGTTGGTAACAGAGTAGTAATAATCTTTTTCTTGGCTTGTGAGTCCATACTCGGGAAAGTCCTCGCGCATATTCATTAAAGGGAGGATTGAATGAGGTTTTTTGAAGCCTCCATCTATTTCATGAATTTTGATTTGAGGCAAAATAAAATGGCCAATAAGATATAATCCTTGAAAAGGAGTTTTGGCGTAGAGCTCTTTAAGAGCCGATTGATCTAGGCTGGAGGTTATTTGCACCTTGCGAATATGTATATTTTCTTGGGCGAGTGCCTTTTGCCAATCAAGATAGCAAGACTCATTTTGGATAGAACGAATAGAAGAGTGAAGAAGCACTGTCGTATCAAATGCTTGTGCTGAAAATGATAACAGAAAAAGCAAAAATATTTTACCCATAAACTCCTCTTATAAACTTAAATATGATATACAATTAAGATGATTTATCAAAATACTATTTCTAAGCCAGTGACCGTGACGGGTATTGGAATTCATTCCGGTAAAAAAGTCACGATGACTCTTAAGCCAGCTCTGGCTGGTTCTGGTATTGTTTTTCAACGCATTGATCTTGAAGATAAACCTCTTTTGCCTGCCAATGCCCTCACTGTCGGTGCGACGGAAAATCAAACCGTATTAGGTCAGGGCATTTCAGCGGTTCATACCGTAGAGCACTTACTTTCGGCTTTTTATGGATTTGGTATTGATAATATTTTTTGTGAAATAGATGGGCCCGAAGTGCCTATTATGGATGGTTCTGGAACTTCTTTTGTGTATCTTTTAAAACAAGCCGGCATCAAAGAACTCACTCACTACAAAGAATTTCTCATCGTCGATAAAACGGTCACAGTGGAACACGGTGATAAATGGGCCACGATTGAGCCTTGTCGTGATTTTATTATTGATTCAACAATAGTGTTCCCTCATCCCAGTATCAAAAAACAGAGTCGCAGTTTTCTTTTTTCAGAAGAAAACTATCAAAAAGAAATTAGTAAGGCGCGCACTTTTGGATTACTGCGAGATGTGGATATGCTCAAACGAAAAGGCTTGATTCAGGGAGGTTCGCTGAATAATGCGATTGTACTTGATGAGTTTAATGTGGTTAATCCTGAAGGACTTCGCTATTTTGATGAGTTTATTCGCCATAAAATTTTAGATACCATTGGTGATCTGAGCTTACTCGGTTACGGGGTAAAAGGAAAAGTCACAACATTTAAATCGGGCCATATGGTGCATAACCTTTTATGTCGCAAACTTTTAGAGGATCCCAGAAATTATCATATAGAAAAAGCAAATTTATTTTGGAGAAAAAATGAAGATATCAACACTGCAATGGAAAACTTATAAAGAAGTGCCCGCTGAGGCAAAAATACTTTCTCATCAATTACTGATTCGTGCGGGCCTTATTCATAAAACAGCGGCAGGAATTTATTCTTATATGCCACTGGCTTTGCGGGTGATTGAAAAAATTAAAAATATTATTCGTCATGAAATGGATGAAATTGGTGGAGCTGAAATTCTCATGAGTATGGTGACTCCAGCGGATCTTTGGAAGGAGTCGGGCCGTTGGGATAAAATGGGATCTGAAATGTTAAAATTTAAAGATGCCGGTCTTCGCGATATGTGCCTTAGTCCGACCAATGAAGAAACGGTGACGGATATTTTTAAAGAGCTGGTTTCTTCTTATAAACAACTTCCTCTTTATTTGTATCAAATAAATACTAAGTTTCGCGATGAGATGAGACCGCGTTTTGGTCTAATGAGAGGACGCGAATTCATTATGAAAGACGGATATAGTTTTCATTTGGATATGCAGGATATGGATAGATTTTATAGCGATATTTATAACGCTTACGAAAATATTTTTATGAAGATGGGCTTACAATTTTCGATTGTTGAAGCAGATGGAGGAGCGATGGCTTATCCGGGAGCTAAGACTCATGAGTTTCAAGTGATCGCTGATGAAGGTGAAGATGAGCTTATTTATTCTCAGGAAGGTTATGGTGCCAATTTAGAAAAAGCGCAGACGAAAAGAAACGATCTTTCTTTAAATAAGCAGACAGCATCTCTTGAGAAAGTTGAAACGAAAAACCTCGAAACATGTGCAGACGTGGCAAATTTTCTCAACATGCCTATTACTCAAACGCTCAAATCTCTTCTCTATACAGTATTAAAAGAGGGTCAGGAAAGTCACTACCTTCTTCTTTTGCTCGGAGACGATGAACTCAATGAAATAAAATTAAAAAATGCTTTGGGAGCAGAAACTCTGACCATGCTGAGTGCAAAACTTTTAGACTCTTATCAGATTGCGAAAGGTTATATTGGACCACACAAAATTTCCTCTGATTTTACTATCGTTATTGATCGTGAAGTAAGTCTAGATGCTTCTTTTGTGGTGGGCGCGAATGAGCCTCACTATCATCTCAAAAACTTTATTCCAAGCCGCGACCTAACTTCTTTTACAGTTTTAGATATAAGACAAGCCAAGGAAGGAGATATTGATCTTAACGGGCATAAAGTTTTCAAAAGACGCGGCATAGAGGTGGGGCATATTTTTCAACTCGGTGAAAAATACACGAAGGCAATGAGTGCCATGATCTCAAGCAATGAAGGAAAGCCTTTTGCGCCCCTGATGGGATGCTACGGTATTGGGGTGACGCGCACTCTGCAAGCGGCGATTGCTCAAAACCATGATGAAAACGGTATTGTGTGGCCTCTAAGTATTGCGCCTTATCACATCTATTTTGGTTATATCGGTAAATCGGAAGACACCAAAAATTTAGCGCAAGAAATTTATACAACTCTTAAAAAGCAAGGTTTTGAAGTTCTTTTTGATGATCGCAATCAAGGCTTTGGCGCCATGGTAAAAGATGCGGATCTCTTAGGACTTCCTTTTAGACTTATTTTAGGAGAAAGAGATTTTAAAGAAAATGGTTTGCTTGAAATTACCTATCGCAAAACCAAAGAAACCCAAAAATTAAAGCTAGAAGATGTTTACGCTCTTTTAGCAAAAGAAATTTATGCAAGATTTTGAATTAGTTATTGGCATTCACAGCATTGAGGCAAGCTTAAGCACGAGGCTCAGTGAAGTTAGAAAATTGTATTATACGGAAGAAGCGAAAAAAGAAGTAGGTGCTCAAAAAAAATGGAAAGATTTCTTTGCTTTGCCATGCGCTCAGCAAGTGAGTTCTGGCAGTTTACAAAATATGGCTCAGAAAATGATGCAGGATTTAGATTTTACTTATCAACGCATTCCAAGCGGAATGTTTTGTGTTGTAGAGCGTCGTCAATTTTTAGATCTTGAAAATCTTTATAACGCTCTTAAAGAAAAAACCATAAAAAAAATTCTTTGTTTGGATGGAGTGACCGATATTCATAATGGTGGAGCAATTCTTCGCACAGCTTCTTTTTATGGAGTGGATGCGATTGTTTGGGGACTTCGTTTTGAAAAAGGTATTTCTCCTGGTCTTTATCGCAATGCCAGTGGAGCCGTGGATTTTTTAAGTCTCTATCAAACAAGTCACCTCAACCGTGTGGTGCAAAAACTAAATGAATTGGGAGTGACGACGATTGGTTTGTCGGAACATGCTACAGACAGTGTGAGTGAAGAACAAAAATTCGAGGGCCCTATCGCACTAGTGTTAGGCGCAGAAGATAAGGGGATTTCCAATGCGGTGATGCGCAACGTGCAAAAAAAGATGGCGCTGGCGACTCTTGGAAAAATTGAATCTCTCAATGTTTCTGTAGCTGCCGCAGTCTGCATGGAAAAGTTATTCAGCACATTATAAAAAAGGAGAAAAATATGAATAAGAATGCTGTTTTTAAAGGTTTTGAAGTTTTTGATCACCATAGAGAATTTATTAATAAAAGTGCTCAGAGTTCAATTGGCAAATTTGAGCGCGCGAAAGCTTTTCAAGTAAATGTTATGGTGAGACGCCTTGAGCATGGAACCAAAAGTAATCAAGACTCTTTTGAGTGCGAAATTTCAGTACACGGAGATTTTAATAGCAAAAATATTTTCCAAAAGAAAAATGGATCAAACTTCTATAATACTGTACGAGGGGCTTTTAAAGCCGTTGAGCAGAGCTTGCGCAAAGAATCGAAGACACGCACAACAAAGAAAAAAAATTCTTATAATAAATTTGTAATGAAGCAGGAAGAAATAACCGAATAAAACTATGGATCAATATGGAGTAAGTATTCCCCTTTAATATCCAGAAAACTTGCTCCAGATCCATCGCCCCAACCGATTGTTCCTCGGTAAGTGCCAGGGGTGGAGTTTATAACACGAGTAAACTCAGTACCGATGATAGATGTAGGACTTCCAGTATTTTCGATGTCATGTAAGATTTCGGGAATAATGGTTCCGGTCGGTGGAGCAAGGGGACCCGCAGAAATAATGGCAGTATGGTGTGAAAACGAGAGAGTGCGATTTGTTTTATCAAATACAAAGGAGCCAGTAAAAGGAAGGTTTATATAACCGTCAAAGCCTCCAGCAGGGTCAAGAGCGTCGCAAATAGGGCTTACGAGAGCTGAGGCAAAAAAGAAGTAGGCAGATGCAGAATTCCCGAAATTATCAAAGACCGTGTGTTTCACGTAAATATCATCAGATCCACCTAAATCATTAATGAGTAGGGTGCGACCTTGTTGTTTTCTTGGCGCTGTTCCAGAATATGTTCCAGATAGAAAACCGCAGCCATCAGGTCCAGGAATTTCTCCAGTGATAATTGCGCTGTTTATAATTTCCCATTCGTAGGAAACGATTGAGGAGTCTCCGAGAGTTTGAGCGTTGGAACTTAGCTTTATCTCAAATGTTTGTGGGGCCGTAGCTCTAAAGCTCTCAAATTGAATAGCAGCAGCCGTGAGATAAAATCCAGCTTTTTGTTGATCGAGATGATGCCCATCCCCACAACTAAGAATTAAAAAAAGAAAAATAAGATATAGTCGCATAAATCTTTATCGACTTAGATAAAAGTAAAATAAAATAATTTCACTCACGAAGAATTTTTTGCCTAAAATTTTAAAAGTAAAAATACACTAAATAATTTTTTTAAAAAAATCATTACAGTTTTTTATTAATTGAAGATAATCGCTGGTCAAGGTGCTTGGCAAAAAAGAAGGAAGGGATCCGTATTTATTTTTAAAGGCAGGTTTAGAAAAAACCTCCTCATAAAGATACTCCCAATCGGCTTCAGATTTTCTAGCGAGATAGAGTTTAATCCAATCCTTAAACTGAGGATGATAAATAACTGCCGGAGTGGAAAGAACGTACTGAGCCAATTCTAAGTAAGAGTTTCCTTTTTCGATATAATCAATGATCCATTGATTATACTCCGGACGGGTAGTGATTGAAGGTTGGCTTAAAATATACTTTGCTAAATAACTTATACCCTTACCATTGGCAATGGCGGTATTCATCCATTTCACAAATTTAGGGTGTTTGATGATTTCTTCACTGGCTAAAACTTCCTGAATGAAAGGGTGCATGCCTTTTCCTTCCTTAATATAGACATCAATATAAGAAAAAATTTTTTGATCGAGTTGCTGATCAAAGCCAAGCCAAAACACGATATTTCTCGGAGCCAGTTTATTCAAGTTAATGTTTTTGATGGCTTCTTGTAATTCAAGTGCAGAAATTTCTTTTCTCGCGCGTTTTTGTTTGATCTTCTTCGTGAGTAAATATTTAACGGCTTCATTATCTCTAAAAATACTTTGAGGATTTAAAACAAGATCAAGCATCTCACTAAAACTCAATCCATTTAAGCTTTGAGGAATGACAGTGAGCGCCGCTCGATTTTGGATAATAATTTCGCTACCTGATTTTATAAAGTCTTCTCCGTAGCGCGCATCAGGATTGAGTTTCATATGAACAGGAAGATTTCCATAAGCACCTCTCAGTCCCTCCATCACATAAAACCCGTCTCCCGCGCTAGCGCTTTCTCCATCAATTCCTTTTCTACTCTCCCACGCATTTACATACCCAGGCTTTGCCTTCATCAGCGATTCATAGGCCGCTAGAGATTTAGTGTCATGAGTGACAATGATCTCTTCCTTGCCAAAGATCTCGCGCGCTGTTTTGCCCGTCGTGCCCAGAGGTTTGGTGGGAAGAGGGCTTTTATTTAAATACCAAGCGGTGCTAAAGGGAATATTTTTATCTCCAAGAGCGATGAGTTTTTGTTTGAGCTTGGTGCTTGTAATAATATCTTGTGCCGCTTCCATATCCACCGCATTCACCATGAGTTTTTTAGCATTCTTTTCAATCCACGTTTTGACATAGGTTTTAGAATTACTCACAACAGAGTTATCAAAATGATCAATAATACTTTGTAGTTTTATTTTATCTTCTAACTTTGTTTGAGCATCATACTGCACGACTTTGGTGTAATAGCGAATAACTGATAAAATCGCAGGATTCAGTCCACCCATATACCTTGCAGTCTTAAAGTGGTTAGGTGAGTAATAAAAACTAATCTCATTGTGAAAGACATCTTTTAAAAAAGGAGAAACTTCTTGCTCAAAGGCTCGAACGTCTTTGACACAATCAAAAGACTCACACTCCATAAGATCAATAAGTCCCGTAGAGTAAGAATCAGAATGTTGATTTTGAAAATCAAAACTAAAAAGAGATTCCTTGTCTCCATTTTTCTCATGTAAAAGTCGCACTTCCCAAACGGTTTTAGAGTTACCTTCTCCGATAAAATGAGGAGCTAGTTCTTGCATCCTCGCTTGTAGTCTTGCAGCATCCTCAGCACTTGCGTCGATGACAATATCCATATCCTGTTCAGACCTAAAGATAGATTCATACTCATAGTCAAAGCGCTCTTTTTGATACGGAGCTCCTTCCATGCGATCAAGGTCTTCTTTGACATAGCGAGCGTAAGCGGTTGCGGTTCCACCGAAGAGATAGACGTGCTTAATGCCTAGCTTTTGTGCTTCTTCTTGCAGTAATTTAAATTCGGCAACTCTTTGCTGATTGCTTTTTACTTTTTGAACAAAGCTATTTAAATCAACCGCCAAGATGGAGGAAAAGAGAAAAAAAGAAATGAAAAAAAAGAAGAGTTTTCTCATTTGCTTCCTTTTATGAAGCTGGTATTGCAAAAATCCATTGCTTTTAACTTTTCTCTATATGTTGCAATGTCTTCTAATGTTTTTAATTTTCCGA
The DNA here is from genome assembly GCA_964416605.1 of uncultured Bacteriovoracaceae bacterium. Taxonomy (GTDB): domain Bacteria; phylum Bdellovibrionota; class Bacteriovoracia; order Bacteriovoracales; family Bacteriovoracaceae; genus CAYQEW01. The sequence continues at coordinate 26,227 of CAYQEW010000003.1, forward strand.
TGACAGGATGCTGTGCCCAGTGGCGCTCAGTTAAAAGATGATTAGCAATTGTCTTATCAGCATTCCCTCGTTTTATAAGTGTTTCTAAAAATTCCACTCCACGTTCATGCTTTGCCCAAAAGCGCTCAACTAAAAGCCAGGCAATCGCATTGTCAGCCTCTCCTCGTTTTATAAGTGTTTCTAAAAATTCTACTCCACGTTCGTGCTTTACCCAGTACCGCTGATTTAAAACATTCCAAGCAATCGTATTATCAGCTTTTCCTTGTTTAATAAGTAACTCTAAAAATTCTACTCCTCTTGGATGCTGTGCCCAGTCCGGTTGACTTAAAACATACCGAGCAATTTCATCATCAGCAGTTCCTTGTTTAATAAGTAACTCTAAAAATTCTGCGCCTCTTGGATGCTTTGCCCAGTCCGGTTGACTTAAAACATACCAAGCAATATCTTTATCA
>CAYQEW010000004.1:0-26223 GCA_964416605.1 uncultured Bacteriovoracaceae bacterium
GATGAGCCCTATTTTCGAAAAAATGGTTTTAAACTAGAAAATGTTTTTGCACCACCTGTTGCCATATCGATGCTTCTGCCAAGTATTGGTTTATCCTTTATGAAATCGATGAATAATATTTCCAAAATGGCATCTATTGAAGTAGCCATTAGGGATACTGAGCCTGGCGCCATTCGCTCTAAAACGAATAAACAATTTGTGATTTATAAAAAACTCAATCAAGAAGATCTCAAAAGAAAAAAAATGGGCTTTGAAATTATCCATAAAATTTTTCATGCGCAAAATGCCCAAAAAATTACCGAAGGCTCTTTGGGCATTGCTCTCCACCTGATGGGAGGTTGTCGTATTGGCACTGATTATAATAAATCAGTTGTGACTCCTGATTTCAATCTTCAGGGCCATCAAAATATTTTTATTGCCGACTCTAGTATTTTCCCGAACGCTCCTGGCATTAACCCTTCTTTTACAATTATGGCTCTTTCTCATATGGCCTGTTCAAGGATCATTCCATGACAATACATCCTCGCGCCCTTAAAGCAATTTCTAAAATTGGCGAAGTCAGCATTCCGAGATTTAATAATCTTCCTTCTTTTTCGCAAGCCAATCTTTTAGAACACGCTCACCGAATGATTGATTATATGCCCGCCAAAGACTGGCAAGATTTACAAACAGTCTTAATTATTCTCAGTTATTGCCCTAGATTTATTATTTATTTTCTTTTAAAAATCATTCAACTCAATCGTTTTTTCCCAGATTTTATTGGTTCTCTTTTGCGTCAACTCGATTTAGGTTTTAATGGTATTGTGCGCACCCTTTATTTTTCTGATCTTGATAAAGATGGAAAAATCTATTCTGAATTAAAATGGAAAACTCAAAACTCAACTATTGATGAGGATATTCAAATGCAAAACTTTATTAAAAACAATGATCTTAATTCACAGTTACAGGATTTAGAACAGCCAACAATTTCCCTGCAAGAGCGAGTGCTTTGTTTAAAAAATCTCAAAAAAATTATCTTACATGATAAAGAAAAAATCATGGATGAAATTCAAGAAGCCACCAAGAAATCTCGCAGTGATGCTCTCCTTGGCGATATTTTTCCTTTACTCGATCACCTTACTTATCTCATTCAAAATAGCGAAAAAAAATTAGCACCGCATAAAGTAAAAACTCCTCTCTCAATGATGGGAAAATCTTCTTGGTACAGCTTAGAGCCCCTTGGCACAATTCTTATTATCTCTCCTTGGAACTACCCTTTCTATCAAGCAATCGCTCCGATCTCCACTTCTTTTATAACGGGTAATGCCACAATCTATAAACCTTCAGAATATACTCCTCTTCAAGGTTTAATCGAAGGTCTTTTGGAAAAAGCTGGAATAACAAAAAATTGGTTTAAAGTTGTTTATGGTAATGGAGAAGTCGCACAAAAACTTATTGATTCTCATCCTTCTAAAATATTTTTTACCGGAAGTGTTGCTACGGGCAAAAAAATTCTTGCTCAAGCTGCTCCTCTGCTTATTCCCGTGGAGCTCGAGCTTGGAGGAAAAGACCCTATGATTGTCTGCGGTGATGTAGATTTAAAGCGTGCCGCCAAAGGAGCAATATGGGGAGCAGCTACCAATTCAGGACAATCTTGCACAAGTGTTGAAAAGCTTATTATTGAAAAAAGTATCTACGAATCTTTTAAAAAAATACTTATTGAAGAGGCTAATAAAATAACCATCGGAACTGACCTCGATGGCTCCTGCGATATAGGGCCCATGATCCACGAGGCTCAAGTTAATATTGTTGCCAAGCATTTGGAAGATGCTCTAGCAAAAGGTGCTAAGCAATTAACCGGTTTTTCTTGGGATAAAAAATCCTGCACAGTTCCTCTTATTATTTTAGAAAATATCACCTCTGATATGCTTTTATATTCAGAAGAAACCTTCGGGCCACTTCTTCCATTGTACTCTTTTGAAAATGATAGTGAGGCGATTTTTTATGCCAATGACAGCGAGTTTGGGTTAAGTGCCAGTGTCTGGAGTCACGATCTCAAACGTGCACAAAAAATTGCTTCTCAAATAAAAACAGGCAACATTTCGATTAACAACGTCATGCTTTCCGAAGGAAACCATTATTTACCTTTTGGAGGCACTAAAAAAAGTGGCATGGGTCGATTTAAAAGTCATTTTGGGCTCGAGTCTTTCTCGAATATAAAATCCTACCTTCAAGATAAAAATAGTAAAAAAATTGAAGGGCATTGGTATCCTTATAACCCTGAAAAATTTAAGCTGATGCAAGAAATGACCCTAGGGCTTTACAGTAAAGGAATGAAGAACTTCTTTAAATTTGCGATCAATGGAATAAGATTGGAAGGTAAGGCGCAAAAAAAATAAATTCAACTAGACAGGGCTAGTAATTTCATGGCATTAACTTTTGTATGGAAGGTAAAACAATTTCGTTACAAAAAGTTATCCTTGATATCTATAACTTCTTAAAAAAAGAAAAAGATATTTATCTATCAATATTGATTTATAGCATTGGTATTGGGGTGCTGGCTTTAGCTGTACCTATTTCTATTCAAGCGCTTGTTAACTCCGTTGGTTTTACCTCACTTCTTCAGCCTATTTTGGTTTTATCGTTTATTCTTCTTGTTTTTTTACTTTTCTCTGGTTTTTTGAGTGCACTTAATATTTATATGATTGAAATTTTGCAAAGAAAAATTTACGTCCGAGTGACCGAAAAAATTTCTTTTAATCTTTTAGAAACATCTTTTGAAAAAATGAGAAACACTTATGGCGCAGATGTTGCTAGTCGATACTTTGAAGTTATGCATATTCAAAAAAGCATCGCTTCCTTTATGACAGAAGGAATTGCCATCTTTTTACAAACCATATTGGGTCTTGTTATTCTGGCTTTTTACCATCCCTATTTTTTAGTCTTTGATTTTATCTTAATAATCTCTCTTTGGTTAATATGGATAAGCTTTTCTAGACAGGCTTTAAAAACCTCGTTACTTGAGTCTAAAGCAAAATATAAAGTTGCTGGTTTTTTTCAAGATATCACACGAGGTGCTCTTTTTTTTAAATCTTATAAAAGAAAAAACTTTGTTTTAAATAAATCCAATGAACTCATGGACACTTATCTCGAAAAAAGGAATAAGCACTTTCAATTAGTTTTAACTCAATCAATCCTTCTCTTATTTCTTTATGCAACCATGAGTGCGCTTATTATTGGGATCGGTGGAATTTTGGTTATCCAAAATCAACTTTCATTGGGTCAATTAGTTGCAGCGGAGCTTATTATTACGGGTATTCTTATTAGTATCTCTAAACTTGGAAAATATCTTGATACATTTTACGATCTCTATACTGCTATTGAAAAAATATCTATTTTTGATAAAGAGCCCTGTGATACTGACAGTAAAAACTTAGAAAACAAGAACAATGATCTCGTTTTAGAAAATATATCCATCAAAGATTATTTTTTTAATATGAGTTTTAAAGAGAATAAGAAATATTTACTCTATCCTAAATCCTATTCTGCAACCATCGTTTTCCTAGACCTTATTCGAGGTCTTATTGTACCTCAAAAAGGTTCTCTGAAAATTGATGATATTCATTACAATGATTTATCCTTGGATAAAGTAAGAGATTTTATTTACGTTGTTCAACAGCCACTTATTTTTGCTGGCACGATTAGAAATAATCTTCTTATTGGATTAAATAATGTTAGTGATTCTCTTATTTATGAAATACTCGATTTAGTTGATTTATCAACGATTATCGAAAAAGATGCTCATGGATTAGACCAAGAAATTCTTCCTAATGGCTATCCGTTATGGCCCGCTCAACTGATTAGACTTGAAATAGCGAGGGCACTTTTAGCAAAACCCAAAATTCTGGTTCTTACACAAATCATAGATCAAATTGAACAGGAAAGAAGAAACAAAATTCTAGAATATATCAATAAACAGCCGATGACTTTAATTCTCATAAGTAAATTAAATTATGAAAATGTAAATTTTGATTCTTCTATGGTCTTATCGAGGCAAAAATGAAAATGAATGACCTAAAAGAAGTTCCTAAATGGACGCTGACACTAGCAAGAGTTTTCTTTGCTTTTATTATATTATTTACTCTGCTTTTAATCCTCACTCCTTGGCAACAAACCTCTCAAGGAGAAGGAAAATTAATGGCACTAGATCCTAATGATCGAGAACAAAAAATTAATACGGCGGTTGCTGGCAAAATAGATAAGTGGTTTGTTACAGATGGAGCTATTGTCAAAAAAGGCGATCCAATCGTAGAGATCGTGGATATTGATCCACAATATGTCGAACGTATTAACCTTGAAAGAGATGCCACGAAAAGAAAATACCAAGCAGACAAACTAGCTGCGCAAATAGCTTTGCTTAATTATCAAAGACAGAAAAATCTTTTCGAACAGGGACTTGTAGCCAAAAAGGATGTAGAAAAAGCTCAAATCGATTATCAAAAACTGATCTCTTCGGAAGCTCAATCCATGTCTTCTCTCACGAAAAGTGATGTCAAAGTATCTCGTCAAGAAATGCAGCTTATTCGCGCCCCTAAAGATGGCACCATTCTAAGAGTTCTGCATGGAGCTGGCTCTGTGCTTGTCAAAGAAGGTGACACTATCGCCACTTTTGTACCTGAAACAATGAAGCTTATTTCTGAAATTTATATTGATGGCAATGATCTTCCTCTGGTATATCCCGGAAGAAATGTCCGACTACAGTTTGAAGGTTGGCCCGCAATACAATTTAGCGGCTGGCCTTCGGTGGCTGTCGGAACATTTGCAGGAAAAGTTCTTATGGTTGACCCTTCTGTTTCAACTTCTGGTAAATTTCGTGTTCTCATCACTCAGCAAGCAAATGACAATTGGCCCGACAATCGTTTTTTACGACAAGGAACAAGAGTTCATGCATGGATTCTTTTAGACACAGTGAAACTGGGCTATGAACTATGGCGACAATTTAATGGCTTTCCAAAATCTATGAATCAAGAACCTGATAAACTTAATAGTGAATCTAAAAAAGAATCAAAGAAAAAAGAAAAAGAAGAAGAAACAACAGAGGAATATTCCGAAAAATGATATTATTCATTTTTATACTCTTTAATTTACCTCTTATTGCATCGCCCTTGGTTGAATTAAAAGATGTTATTCAGAGTAGTCAAAAACACTACCCTCTCATCCAAAGTGCATTGTTCGATATCGAAGCTGCTCAAATGAAAGTCAAGGAATCCATGGGACAGTTTGACTTAACTCTTAAAGCGAAATCAGATAATCGAATTGATGGCTACTATGATGGAAAAAATACTGATATCCAACTCATTAAACCCCTCTTTTTTATGAACTCTCAGCTCTATGGTGGTTACCGAATATCCAACGGAAAATTTCCTACCTATGACGGAAAGATGGAAACTTTAAGCGACGGAGAATTTAGACTCGGACTTGGTGTTTCCTTATGGAAAGACCTTCTCATCGACGATAAAAGATTTGCTTTATGGAGTAATCAAATAAATGAAGAAGTTAAGAAATTAAAAAAAATAGCCATCGATCAAAAAATTCAAAAAGAAGCGACCAAGGCGTATTTTACATGGTTAGCCAAAGCAAATATCATGCGCCAATATCAAGAGTTACTCTCTAATTTTGAAAAACGAGATGAAGGTATCAAAAAAAGAATTAAGAATGGAGACCTTGCTGCCATTTATGGTGTCGAAAATAATCAGTATGTTTTCAAAAGAAAAACAGACTTAGTTGAAGCTAAACAATCTTTCCTAGAGGCTTCTCAAGAACTTTCTTTGTATCTAAGAGATGAACAAGGAAAGCCTAAAATTCCTTCCCTAGAGGAAGCTCCAAGCAACTTTATTACAGAAAAAAAAATAACTTCCTTAGAGGCTAAACAAGCCGAAAAAACGCTACTTGAAAAAGATTTAGATCTTAAAACAACCTCACTCATTCTTGCCCAAATACAAAATGAAAGTAAACTTGCTCACAATAAATTACGTCCCAAGCTTGATGTCAATTTTGAAGTTTCTAAAGATCAAGGCCAAGGAGCAAAAAATCTTCAACCAATGGATCAAAGACTGTTATTAAATATTGAAGTCCCTATTGAGCGAAGAGAGGCTAAAGGGAAAATTGGAAAAGCTGAAGCTGAGCGCAGATCAATGCAAGAGCAAGTTAAATTAATGACGGATCAAAAAATAGCCACTCTCAATAAAAATATTAATTATATAAATAATATTATTGAAATCATTCAAAACTCTCAGGAAGAAATTAAATTAGCAGAAATTTTAGTCAAAGCTGAAGCTGAAAAAGTAAAACAAGGCTATAGCGAATTTTTTTTACTTAACATGAGAGAGCAAAATCTTATTGATGCTAAAGTTAAAAATATTAAAGCACATGCTGACTATCAAAAAGTTCTCGCTGAGTACAAAGAATCTCTTCTTATGTACTAGCCAAATTTTAAGGGATCAATAATAATTCGATATTCAATGGTTTTAGAAAGTTTTACATTCATCTTGAAAGAATTAATTGTACGATAAAGAATTTCTCTCTCTTTGGCTTTAAGTAAAAAGTACCAACTATATTTATTCACTCTTTTTTCAATCGCCGTCGGTATGGGCCCCAGAAGCTCAATCTTGTGGGCGTCTAATTTTAAAAAATCTTTTAAACGATCTGCTTCTCGATGAATTTCTTCCATCAATGTATTTTGATTTTTAGAAATAAAAAGAAATTGTACCAAAAAAGAATTGGGAGGATCATTCATCATGGACCTAAATTCTAATTCATCTTGATAAAACTTTTTGTAATTATTATCCTGCACCAATTTAAAAATTTCATTTTGTGGATTAAGAGTGGGAACGAGCACTATACTTTTTTCAGAGTAACGTCCTGCCCTTCCTGATATTTGCATGAGAGTTTGAAACGCATGCTCATTGGCTCTAAAGTCGGGAAAATTAAATTGAGAATCTATTCCCAGAACGACTACGAGATTTACCCGTTTAAAATTATGTCCCTTCACCAGCATTTGAGTGCCGACTAAAACATCAATATTTCCATCATGGAAATTTTGTAATGTTTCTTCCAGCTTTGTCAGTGTAGTAATTTCATCTCGATCAAATTTACTCAACCGAAGCTTCGGACTTGCCAAACGAAGACTCTCCATAACTTTTTCTGTTCCAAATCCGCGATGAGTAAATTTAAGAGAGCCACAACTTGGACATATTGCTGGAGCTTGTTGCGAGTAGTTACAAATCTGACAATGTAATTCATTTTTTTTCTTATAGTATTTTAAACCGACGGAACAATTAGGGCAAAAAAACTGATGGCGACAACTCAAACACTGCATATAATGAGAGTAGCCAAGTCTATTAATAAATACCAAAACTTGATTACCCATACTGACTTCATTATTAATGGAATCGACAATGGCGGGTGTTATGGGCCACAGAAGTGAATCTTCTGTTTCGTTCTGCATATCTAAAATTTTAATATCGGGAAGAAAACTTCCAGAGACCGCTCTTTTACTGAGCACATAATAATTTTCTTTTATCTTTTGTGTAAAACGATAATAGGTTTCAACTGCAGGTGTCGCTGATCCAAAAAGAATGGGAATATTTTTTTCTTTGGCAATCATGGTTAAGACATCTCTTGCATGATAAGGACAACGATCATCTTGTTTAAAAGATCCATCGTGTTCCTCATCTAAAATAATTAAACCTAGATCAACAAAAGGAACAAAGCTTGCGCTGCGCACTCCAACCAGCAGGAATGGTTCAGCATCTGGATCACTGGCTCTTTTCCAAATCGCGTATTTTTCCGAGTTCGAAATAGAACTATGATAGGCGAGCACAGGGCAAGGAACATATTTTATAAACTCCGCTAAAAACTGTGGCGTTAAATTAATTTCAGGCACAAGAAAAAGAATTGATTTTTTTTGCGCTAATACTTCTAAAATAAGTTTTAGATAAATTAATGTCTTGCCACTTCCCGTCACTCCATGAAGAAGACTTTGGCTAAAACCGGTGAACAATGCGGACTTAAGTCCTAAAAAAACTTGCTCCTGTTCAGGATTAAGCTGATAGGGAATTTCTTCAGTATTCTGTTTTGCTAAGATTATTTTCTGAGGTCTTTTTAAAATTTTGGGTAAACAATCAAAAATCACTTTTCCTAAAGGGTAATGGTAGTAACGAGACATCCAAGTATAAATTTTTAATTCAGAGGCTGATAAGCGATAGTTTTTAATGACAGACTTTATTTTTTTTATTTCAAAAGAAGTGGTTGGTATTTGCTCTAAATCGCATTGCAAAACACAACCCATTAAAGTGCGTCTTCCAAAACTGACTTCAACGATATCACCCACCACTAAATCAATATCAGTATGCTCGTAGCTATAAGACTCATTTTTTAAATGAATATCTATGGCTACATTGCAATAAAACTTTTTCATTTTGCTGATGGTATACTAAACTCTATACAACTTAAAGGAGTCGCTTAATGAAATTTCTTTTGATGTTTTTACTCGTCCCGTCCATTTCGTGGGCTAAGATGAGTTCCTACTATTCCCCAAGAGTGGCTTCTTCCGCGGGAGCTGGGGTGGGAAGCTTACTTATGGCAGATTCTCTTTTTCTTAACCCGGCATCTTCGGCTTTTTTTAAAAAGAAAAGCCTTTCCTATTTTTATCAAAATAACTCCGGCGATCTTGATGGAAAATCCCATACCCTTGCAGCAATGGATACAACGGCGATGGTGCAAGGAGGTCTTGCGTACCAAACCAGAAACGAATTCGATAATAAAAGAACAAGACTCACTCTGAATACTTCTAAAAATCTCTCCCCCAATCTCTCTCTCGGGGTAAATTACAGCTATACGTGGGATAAAAACTCTCCTGTACATTACAAAAGAAACTGGCACCAACTCACTCTAGGGGCTACCTATATCCTCTCTCCTGCTGTCAGTTTAGGAGCTGTAGTCATTGACCCTTTTCATCGCACTGGCGATGAATCAAAAATAATTTTAGGAACCCATATTTCTCTTTCTCAAAGTTTTTTTCTTATTGGAGATATAAGCTCACAAGCTTTTGATCATTTTTCAGAAACCTTTGCTTGGCGAAGTGCCGCTCAAATCAGGATTATGCGCGACTTTTATTTTCGTTTAGGTTTTTTTAATGACAAACAAGAAAACAATAAGGGCACTTCACTTGGCTTTGGCTGGTATGCTCCGAAACTTCTTTTTGATGTCAGCTATCGCAATATAAAAGACATTGATCCAAGCGCTAAGTCGAAAGAAATTAATCTCGGAATTGGTGTCAGATTTTGATCGGAATTATTGAGCGTTATATTGCGAAATACTGGATTAAGTTTTACTTAGGATCTTTTTTCGCGCTCACGCTCTTATTTACTTTGGCAGAATTCGTGAATGGTTTATTTAGAAGTCGAGAAGGGGGGATTATTGCCATCATCACCCTCTACTTGTTGAAGCTACCCCGAGTTCTCTCGAAGGTTATTCCGGTGTGTGGAATGCTTGCCAGTGTGCTCTCTATTCAATCGCTTATTGACCACTCTGAGCTGACTGCTATTTTTGCAACGGGCTATCGCAAAGCTTCGTATTTTCTCCTTCATGTATTTTTAGCATTTTTTATACTCTTTTTTGAATATAGCGTAGAAAATAATTTGGGCCCCTTTGTAAACAGTTTAAAAAAACAGTTCTATAACGAAAAAGAATATTACCAAGAAAGTAAATTCATTGCGAGGTCACCTCTTGCCAATGGTGCTATTTGGTTTAAAAGCACTGATTATTTTGCTTCCTATAAAAACTATGATGCTCGCAATAAAACCTTGTCTCATTTATTCATCTATCAATTTAATCAAGACAATAAAATTTCTCAAATTATCCAAGCCGAAAAAGCGCAATACTCAGAAGGTGCTTGGAGCCTAAAAAAAGCAAAAATATTTGATCACTTAAGTGAAAATGAATCTCCTCCTACCCTTCAAGAAAAGCCGCAAATGTCTTTTACCCTGAAAGAATCTCCTGAAGATTTTAAAAATATTGATTCTGATTTAGATACTTTTTCACTTAAACACCTGTACTCTTTCATTCAAGATTTAAAAGAAATTGGTATCAATGTAAAAGAATATGAATCGCTTTTTTTTGAAAAAATAGCCTCTATTTTATTCTGCCTCGCCTTCACTCTGGTCCCCCTTCTTAGCTTAGAAAATATTAATAAACGAGGCCTTTCTACGGGAAAAACAATTGCGAAATACCTTCTCATCTGCATTGCCATATGGGCGATTCACATTCCTATCGCCTCTCTTGGCTATCAAGAATCTCTTCCGATGAGCCTTATGACCCTTCTTACCCCTCTCTCTCTTATAGCTTTTACAAGTTTTCGCTTTTATGCTAGAAACTAAAAATGAGCTATTTAGATATTGTCCTTTATCCAGATAAAATTTTGCGCACCAAAGCAGCGGAGGTAAAAACTTTTAATGAAGATTTAAAAGTTCTTACCCATAATATGATGAAAACGATGTACCATGCTCCAGGCATTGGACTGGCTGCTCCTCAAATTAATATTTCTCAGCGTATTTTTGTGTTAGATGTGGACTATACAAGAGAAGAAGACGATGAAGGAAATGTGGAAAAGAAAAATTTTAATCCACAAATTATGATTAACCCTAAAATTATCTCTCATAGTGGCACAAGTACCTATCAAGAGGGTTGTCTTAGCCTTCCAGGGGTTTTTGAAAATGTTGATCGCCCTGCTAATGTTATTTTACAATTTCAAGATATCCATTCTAAGTGGCACGAAGTTGAAGCGGACGGCCTTTATGCGACTTGCATTCAACACGAACTAGACCATTTAGATGGTATTATGTTTATCGATCATTTAAGCCAACTCAAGAGAAATTTTCATCTAAAACAATATAAGAAAAATTTAAAAAAATGAGTGTTCATAAACTTTCTGTTGTCTTTATGGGAACTCCTGATTTTTCAGTTCCCTGCCTTGATATGCTTTTTCATCATCCTCAAATTAAAATCACTCAGGTGGTGTCAATGCCCGATCGCCCCGCTGGCAGAGGGCAGGAGTTAAAATCTCCCGAAGTTATTGAGTTTGCAAAAAAAAATTCTCTTTCTTATTTGCAAACAACGAACATTAATAAAGAAAATCTTTTTCTTGAAAACTTAAAACAAAATCCACCGGACATGATTATTGTTTTAGCTTTTGCACAGTTTCTAGGAAAAACTATTTTACATTCAGCCAAAATTGGCTGCTTCAATATACATACTTCACTTCTTCCTCGCTACCGAGGAGCTGCTCCTATTCACTATGCACTTTTAAACGGCGACAAAGAAACTGGTGTGAGCATTCAAAAAATGGTGAAGCAAATGGATGCCGGAGATATCGTCATCTCCCATAAAATAAATATCTATCCCTTTGAGACAACCAGTCTACTTTACACAAGGCTGAAATATGCTGCGGCTTTGAGCCTTGCGGAACTTATTGATCGTGCTCTTTCTCAAAAATTACAATATACCCCACAGGATGAGTCTCTTGTAAGTTTTGCGCCTACTCTGCAAAAAAATGATGGAGCTATTAATTTCAATCAATCCTTTGAAATGATTCATAATCAAGTGCGAGCTCTTCAGCCTTGGCCTGGAACTTTTTGTGAGTTAGACAATATCACCATTAAAGTTTTTGAAGTCGAAAAAATAACAATGCTTTCTCCCAATCAACTAACTCATCAATGTGCAGATGGATACATTCGTCTCAAATCTATTCAACTTCCTGGAAAAAAAATAACAACGGATATTGAACTACTTCGAGGGTATCGCGGAGATAAAATAATTACATCTGGAATAAAACAATGATTTTAGCACCAAGTTTACTTGCCTGTGATTTTCTCAATATCCAAAAAGAAATTGAAAACATTAAAAATCACAAAAACCTATGGCTTCATCTCGATGTGATGGACGGACATTTTGTTCCCAATCTAAGTTTTGGAAAAGTTGTCTTTGAAAAAATTTCTCAATTCTCAAACTACCCTCTCGATGCTCATTTGATGGTAACTAATCCAGATTTCTATATTGAAGATTATAAAAATATTGGACTGCATAATTTTACTTTTCATTTAGAAGCAAGTGACGATTGTCTTTCGCTTATAAAAAAAGCTAAAAAGCATTATCCGAGTGTGGGAATTTCCATTAAGCCCAATACAGATGTTAATCAGCTCTCTTCTGATATTCTGCAAAACGTTGATCTTATTCTTATTATGTCCGTAGAGCCTGGTTTTGGCGGACAAAGTTTTATGCCTGAAGCACTTTTAAAGGTGCAGTCTCTCATTCAAAAAAAGAAAGAAAAAAATTACTCTTATCAAATTCAAATTGATGGTGGAATCAATCTAGAAACTGCTAAGCTTGCTCGCAAAGCAGGAGTTGATAATTTAGTCGCAGGATCTTTTATTTTTAATAACCAAGATCCCAACAACATTATAAAAAAAATATTCGAACTAGGATAAATCATGACTCACATTGAACTGACTGGCGCACCTCTTAGTATTCAAACTATTAATCAAGTCGCCTATGCTAACTCTGAATCGATTCAACTAACACTTGCACCTGAGTGTCAAAAAAAAATTCTTAAAGCCCGAAAGTATGTGGATGAAATTATACAAAGTAACAAAGTGGTTTATGGAATCAATACTGGATTTGGTGCTCTTGCCAGTACCTCTATTCCGAAAGATCAACTCACTGAGCTGCAATACAATCTCATTCGCTCTCACTGCACTGGAGTAGGTGAAGCTTTTTCTACTCCGATTGTTCGCACCATTATGCTCCTTAGAGCCCATTGCCTGACTCAAGGTTTTTCAGGCGTAAGTTTAGAAGCGATAGAGAGACTTATTGATTTTATTAATTTTGATATAACTCCCGTTGTACCTTGCAAAGGCTCGGTTGGAGCAAGTGGCGACTTAGCACCGCTCTCCCATATTGCACTTTGTCTTATTGGGGAAGGTGAGGTTTTTTATCAAGGACAAAAAATTTCTAGCCTTGAGGCTTTAAACAAAATAAATAAAAAACCTGTTATACTGCAAGCCAAAGATGGATTGGGCCTTATTAACGGCACTGCCGTCATGAGTGCCCTAGGCTCTATCGCAGCTCATCGAGCTCAGTATTTGCTAAATCTTGCCGACGTTATTTCGGCTCTCACGCTAGAAGCAGTTCGCGGCACAGCTCAAGCTTTTCATCCACTGATTCATTCTCTCAAGCCTCATCTGGGACAAATTCAAGTGGCTCAAAGACTCACTTCTTTTTTACAGGGATCTGAAATTATTACCTCTCATTCCGATTGTGATCGCGTGCAAGACCCTTACTCTTTGCGCTGCATCCCTCAGGTACATGGCGCGTGCAGACAAACCTTAGAGCATATGCATACTGTCCTTAATGTTGAAAATAATGCCGTCACAGATAATCCCCTGGTTTTTGTCGATGAAGATAAAGTTATCTCCGGTGGAAATTTTCATGGTGAAGCCATTGCCATGAGTATGGACTATCTCGCTATTGGTATGGCGGAACTTTGCAATATCAGTGAAAGGCGTATTGAAAAACTTATGAACAAAGAGTTTTCTAATCTACCGCCTTTTCTCACCAAAAATTCTGGACTCCATTCCGGACTCATGATTGCCCAAGTCACTGCCGCCGCACTTACCAGTGAGAACAAAGTACTCGCGCATCCTTCAAGCGTTGACTCCATCCCCACTTCAACGGACAAAGAGGATCATGTCTCAATGGGAGTGATGTCAGGAAGAAAACTTTTGGAAATTTTAGAAAATACTCAGTACTGTCTCGCCATTGAAATTCTTTGTGCCTATCAAGGAATTCAATTTTTACGTCCTCTCAAAACTTCGGCTTTTTTAGAAAAATTCATAAGCCAAATTGAAACTAAGATTGCTCCTATTACCCATGATCGTGTCTTTGCAACTGATATTGAAAAATTATATCTTATGATTTCTAACCAAGAGTTTATGTATGAATAAAAAAACTATTCCTCTTCCTCCCACTGGATCAACTCTTACTTGTAAAGGATGGCATCAAGAAGCGGCACTCAGATGCCTTCTCAATAATCTTCATCCCGAAGTAGCAGAGGATCGCGATAATCTTATTGTGTATGGAGGAAATGGACAAGCTGCCAGAAATCACGAAGCACTTTTTCAGATCATTGAGACTCTTAAAAATTTAGAAAATAATGAAACGCTTCTTATTCAGTCAGGAAAACCCGTTGCCGTTTTTCCAAGCCATTCTCATGGCCCCCGGGTTCTGATTGCCAATTCAAATCTTGTTCCTCATTGGGCCACATGGGATGAATTTAATCGCCTTAAGCAAGAAGGCTTAATGATGTACGGACAAATGACTGCGGGCTCTTGGATTTATATTGGCTCTCAAGGAATTTTACAAGGAACCTACGAAACCTTTATGGCTGCGGCTGTTAAGCATTTTAGCCCTCAAAAAAACTTGCAAGGAAAACTGGTTCTCTCGGCGGGGCTTGGTGGAATGGGGGGAGCGCAACCTCTTGCGGTAAAAATTGCGAAAGGTGTTTTTCTAGGATGTGATGTTAATTTTTCTCGAATTACCAAACGTCTGGAATCAAAATATCTTGATCTGTATTTTGAAAATTGGGACGATGCAATTGCTTGTGCGCTCAAAGCAACCAAAGACCAAGAAGCTCTTTCTATCGGCGTTAAAGGCAATGCTGCTGAATTTTTTGAGTATGTGTTAAATAAAAAAATTATCCCTGATCTTGTCACAGATCAAACTTCCGCCCACGATCCTCTGAATGGCTATGTTCCTGTGGGGAGCGATGAGGAGATTAAGGAGTGGAAAAACAATTCTACTCTCTTCACTCAAAAAAGTTATGTAACAATGAAACGCCATGTCGAAGCGATGATCAAATTTCAAGAAAAAGGGGCCCATGTTTTTGATTACGGCAATAATTTGCGCGAAGGCGCCAAAATAGCAGGTCTACAGAATGCCTATGATTTTCCAGGTTTTGTTCCCGCCTACATTCGCCCTTTATTTTGCGAAGGCTCAGGCCCCTTTAGATGGATTGCTCTGTCTGGAAATCCTGAAGATATCAAAGTCACTGATGAAGCCCTTAAAAATTTATTTCCCGAAAATGAGGCTCTTCATAATTGGCTCAGTGAGGCGCAAACCCATATCGCTTTTCAAGGATTACCAGCTCGCATTTGTTGGCTCAAATACGGTGAACGCGAAAAAGCGGGCTTACTTTTTAATCAGCTGGTGCGCGAGAAAAAAGTGTCCGCTCCCATCGTGATTGGCAGAGATCATTTGGATTGCGGCTCAGTCGCTTCTCCTAATCGCGAAACAGAGGGAATGCTCGATGGCTCAGATGCTGTCAGCGATTGGCCACTTCTTAATGCTCTCATCAATACAACCAATGGCGCAAGTTGGGTGAGCTTGCATCACGGCGGAGGAGTCGGTATTGGCTACTCTCAACACTCTGGAATGGTTATCGTGTGTGATGGCACTTCTGATATGGATGAACGACTTTCTAGGGTTCTTAATTCTGATCCTGGAATGGGAATTGTCAGACACCGAGATGCCGGCTATGAAAGGGCGCAGGAGGTTGCACAAACCATTACTCGCATTCATTTTCCAAGTTAGTGCCATTTTTTTTAGGCAAAAAAAGAAGAAGTTTAAGCCTCTTGACTCAGGCTTAAACTCCTGATTTTATTAATTTTAATTTTGATTTTGATTTTTCATTTACAATGAGTTTATGAAAACAAAAATACTTTTATTTACATTATTCAGTTTACCTCATTTTCTCTTGGCAGGAGTGAGTGACTCCATCGAT
The DNA here is from genome assembly GCA_964416605.1 of uncultured Bacteriovoracaceae bacterium. Classification (GTDB taxonomy): domain Bacteria; phylum Bdellovibrionota; class Bacteriovoracia; order Bacteriovoracales; family Bacteriovoracaceae; genus CAYQEW01. The sequence goes on from CAYQEW010000004.1 coordinate 15,875, forward strand.
CTCACCACAACAGTGACTCCAATTTGTGAAGTGAGTTTTTCCGCAGATCCTATTGCGTCTAATTTAGACTTAGTGAACAGCCAAAGCAGTCTTAATATTGGAAGGCTTAATGTGGCAACCAACGCGACCAATGGACCCAACACAACGCCTTATCGCGCCAATTTAATTCTCGACTTCACCGATACTATGCAAAACGGATCAAGTCCAAGCAATACCTTTACTCTTACGAGTGTCGACGTTGATGTCAATACAATCAACAGTATTCATGCAAATATTCCAGGAATTCCACTTCCCGTAATCAATACAGTGGCTGACAACGATTTCTTAACTGGAACCTGGGACTTTGCTATTACCTATACAGGGGTTCCAGCTCTAACACTCGTACAAGGTGTGTACAGTGCGACATGGTATGCAAGTTGTTCGGTAGAAGAAAGATAGTATGAAAAAAATATTGTTGGTGATATTGTTTTTTAATTTTTTATCTAGTGTTTACGGAGCCTCTAGCGACTCCGTCAATTTCGGATCAACTATTGATCCAGTATGTGAGGTCGCTTTTACTCCAGAAGCTATTGCATCCAATCTAGATCTAACCGCTTCTCAAACGGAATTAAAAATAGGACATTTTCACCATGCAACAAATACTTTTGAATACATGAATCCGACTCCCTCATCGCCCTATAGAACATCACTCATTATGGACATTACCGATAAACTCACTCACAACGTCAATCCAAGTTATCAATTTACGATATCGCAACTCACCATCGATCATCAACATGCTGGAGTTTATACCGTTCCGATACCTCTTATGGGTGTTACTGATGATGATTTAGGGACTGCTGAAATGGAGGTTCTTATTAGCTACACGGGAGTTCCTGCCTTAACCCTTGTACAGGGTGTTTACAGTGCAACATGGCATGCGACCTGTTCAATAGACGAGAGATAAGATTAAAGAAAAGATTTAATTTAACTCAGATTTTTGTAAGACTCCAAAAAAAGATTGGGTGCTCTTAATAAGTGCCACCACTTTATTGTCGCGATTATAAAATTGCATGGTGTAAAGAATAAAACCATCTGCGTAGTAATGAGTCTGCGTCGGGTAATACACTCCAACCGAAACGGAGTTTCCTTCTCCATCGACAGCCATTGGCATTGGTTCGGTGGACAATGTTTCTTGAGTCCATTCCTTGGTCTTAACCACTTCACGCAAAAATTTTATTTTATAGGACACACCAGAAGTTTTTGAATCAATCACGGCTCCATTTTGCAAATTCATGAGAAAGCTTTCTGGTAAATTAACACGCATGGAGGTATTGACTCCCGAAATCAAAATAGAAGGAGACTCACCCCAAAAAAACATTCCACCTTTTTGAAATTCTACTGTAACTTTTTCCTTGTCTTGAAAAGAAAAAGAAGAAAAAACATGGGCAACCCCTTTTTGTTTTACCGAAAGTAAATTTTGAACTTCCTCTGAAGTCATGCGACAACTTACCAAAATTAACAGTAGTGTAAGTAAGTAAAATGATTTCATTATTCTTTGCTCTCTATAAGTTCTGGCGCAATCAAAACGCCATCAGCCATATTAATTTGAGCACTCACAACTTTGGGTATTTTAAGCTCCTTCATAAAACCAAGTACCAACGCAAGATTGGATACCTGAGTCGCCGTATAGTTGCCCCCAATTTGAGCATCCGTTAAGACAGAATTTTTCTTCAATTTTCTCTCTAGTTCTTTTGCGGTAAAAACATTTGTTTTATTATTTATCTGCTCACGTATACTGGTATAGTGCACCCCGCCTATACCAATAACCGTTGCTCCATCTTCGATTTTATTTTTAATATCTTGAAGAACATGACTCGCCTCACGTTGAGCTAACTGCACAGCTTCTCTGGCTCCATTCTTCTGCAAAGGATTAGGTGACGTGATCTTCTTATAATCTTTTTTTTGTATATCACTTATAATCATATCTTTAAAACTAACCGCAGCAACAAACCCCTCGTAAATAGAATAATCTTTTTGTGTTGAGTAGCTTGTGATTTGCATACTCCCTCCACCAATATCCCACACCACCACTTCTTCCCTGGAAAGTCCTAATTTGCTTTGAGCCGCCGTAAACCCCAAAATAGCCTCTTGTTCTTGAGAAATAATATAAACAGGAATTTCTAATTTTTCATATATTTCATGAGTAAATTCTTCGGCATTACGAGCACTACGAAATGCTGAGGTGGCAACCGCAATATAAGATACTGGATGAAAAGCTTGCGCTTCTTTTTTTAGAGCAGCAAGGGCAAGTAATCCTTTTTCCTTGACTGCATTGTTAAGCTTCAAATCATCGGGAGTACATTCCTTAAAGCACTCCTTGTATTCAACAGGCTTATCTGTAACAAGTAATTCTTTGATGATTTTTTTTTGACAAACATCAACTTGCGCGACTTTCATTTTGGTTGCGCCTGAACCGATATCAAAAGCTGCTCTCACCTCTAAACAAGACTTTGAGGCAAAAGCAAAGGAGGATGTAAAAAATAATAAAATTAAAATTTTCATTTTTTATCGACAAATAATAGTAATATTATCTTGTTGCTCGACAACAAACTCATGTATGCCAACTACCTTTGAGGAGCCAATCATCATTTTGGTCTTGCTCACTTTTATCTTCCACTGCAAACGAACCGTTTCTTCCCCAACATCATTTCCCAAATTAAGATCCGCAAGGTGTAGCTCGACATTTTGGCAAAGTGTAGAAGAAAGAGGATTCGCTGTCACGATAAGATCCGTGCAGATATCCTTGGAATCAACCTGTACGTTACAATACTTCCAAAACTCATCACCGGTTTGCGCAAAAAGAGTTGAACTAAACAAAAGTGTTAAAAAGATTATTTTTTTCATATAAGGCATTATGCGTTATTTTAAAAAAAATTCCTCAAAATAAAAAAGAATGTGAAAATTTTATAGACCAATTTTTGTGATAATATCATTGGACAGACGGTAATGATCAATTTCTCTTTGGATAATGCCCAAATACTCATGGAGCACAATCACATAAAACCTTCGCTCATCGACAAGGGCACTAAAAAGATTGTAATTAACATAAATTTTACTTTGTGTTGGATAATTAACAGCCATCAAACCAGTCTTGCCAAATTTATCTTTTACCCAGTGATCTATTTCTTTTTGCTTGGCCAGCATTTTCACCGCCACAAGATCCTTAGCAACCACCAGATCGAGGTAAATCTCAGCATACTCTGGTGTCTTATCTAGTTCTTTTTCTTGCATCTTTTGCGCAATATCAGTCATAATATTTTTCCAAGTCTCCTCTGCGAGCAAGAGGGTTGTGTCTGTCACCCCAAAGAGATGAAAGCTAAAAAAGAAAACGAACAATGACGCTATTTTTTTCATGAATTAATTTCCAACACCATACCCTTTTATAATAAATTCAACAGTTCTTCCATCAGAGTATTTTCCTTTAACTGATCCAACTAAGACTCGATTCCCTAGGTTGTCCAAAGTAACTGTTGCTTTAGCTGAGTAGTACACATGATCAATACCGTAATTGCTATTGTAACTACTTCTATAGTTATAGGAAATATCGACATAATTTTTAAAAATATCACACTTAACAATGGTCTTTCGTTCATCGAGAAGTATTCCATCTGCATTTATTTGTGCAAGATCAAAATCGGCACCCTCCGAAGTTTCATGTATTGCATGATTTTCAATAATTAAAGAATCATTGCCAATTTGATATGTTCCATAACATAAATTTCGCATCGGTTGATTTAGTTTTGCTTCAAGCTTGTTTTTTAAACCTTGAAAGTATTGTGCATAATAATCAGAGTGGGTTATTTTCTGAGAAAGCTTAACAGGCTCACTCTCTGACTCATAACCAATAACTCCCAACAAGACTTGAGTTGTAACAAAAATTCTAGCATCAAAATTAAGGGCGTCCCAATAACTGGGCTTAAACTTTATCCATTCTTTAGTAGAAGAATAACTCATTGTTTGCTTTGCTTTTTCATCAAAATTAATTTGTGGAAAAGAAGATATTAAGCGCAAATAAATTCCTGAATACAAGGGATGACTATCAAGCTTCATCTCTTGCATCCCCTTAAGAATAAAATCTTTCGTCTCTTTAAATTCTTTAACTCGGTCTTGAGCACAAAGAGAAAAACTCATTATCATTAACATACATAAAATTAATGCTCTCATTTTATTTTAATCCTTTTAAAGTAAAAATTTGATCGTATACTCTTTTAATTTTTTCTTTTCGAGCATTTTCATTTTTCACATCAAACCATTGATGACTGACCCAAATAACATTTTCTTTTTCGCTGTAAATCAAGAGCGCGGGGATACCCTTCTCATCAACTAAGGGCTCATTGGCTATTTTAATAAGAATTAAACCAAGGTCTTCATAGGCTAGATGGAGCGGTTTAAAATAATTCTCCTCCAATTCAAGTCGTAAACTATCGACGTTTTCTAGAATGGGACTCCCTCCATTGCCTCCACCAACACCTTCGCTTTTGCGACCATGAAGATGGTTTTGCGCCATGAGAGAGAAAGAAAAAAGAGTCACTAAAAAATATTTCATAAAAATTCCTATCTTGATTTTTTGCCAAATTTATAACGAAGCATGACACCGAAGTTAATATTAGATTGTTTCAAGCCTGCAAAGTTTTCACTAACTATTTGTGTCTCATCCGCATTAGCTAAGTTAAATTGGGTGTCTTTAATATTAATATTACTGTATTTAAAGTAAGGAGATAAAATAATTCCAACTTTTCTTGATGGCTTTATATCCATAGCAAAATCACAACTCATTGCAATGCCAGAGTTTTTTCGAGTAGGACCATCATTTCCATAAACATGTTCAGGGTATTGATCATTCGTGTGATATTCAGACTTTGACAAAACCGTATAATCACTATCAACATTAAGTTTTAAACTAAGATAGTTTTTAACTAACTCTAAACTCGCCTCAGCATCTAATCCAAAAGCATAACGGGTTGGAGCTCCTGGGATAACAATAACTTCCCCTAGGTTCAAATTAACTAAAAAACTCATCACTCTCGTGTCGTCTAGTGATGTGCTTTGATAACCTAAACGAAGTCCCATTTCAATGTCATTGTATTGATAGTTTTTGGAATAAGCGCTGTGAAATTGTGCTGCGAACCCTCCATTTTTTCCAACGTTGAATTGAAAATCGACTCCTTGCATAGAAACTTTATTTTTATTAATCGCCATACAAGCTGAAACGTTATAGTCGAACACCACATTATTATCGTCAGCATCTATTAAGTGTTTTTGATCAAATTGTATTGAAAGAGCTGGCAAATAGACTCCATTAAAATTCGATAAAACACCTCCTCCTAGACCAATGCGAGGATGTATATTGCCATCATAACTCTCTTCTTCCAGATCTGCCGCCAAGGGAGTTTCCTCAGCGGAATGATTGCCCGTTAACTTCGAAATAAAATTTTTAGTGTCATTTTTATATTCTTCGGAGTTTTGAATTTTTTGCACCAAGCTCACTATTTGATTGAGTGACTCATAACCAAGAAGTCCTAAGTACTGCTGAGTGGCAATAAAAATCTTGGCATCTATTTTAAGATTATCCCAATACTGCTTCCCTACGGTGATTCTGTTTTTATTATGAGAGTAACTCACTTCTGTACCCTTATTATCTGTAAACTTAATTTCAGGTTGAGCTGATATAAGTTTTAAATAAATACCACTATAAAGAGGACTCTCGTTGAGTTTTAATTGCTTCATTTTTTCTAAAACAATATCAATAGCATTTTTTACTTCCTGTACTCTGGTAAAAGAAAAAGTAGAGAAATGAAAAAACAAAGAAAAAAGAATAATATATTTCATGGGTCCTCCCAAACATTGATAAACGCTTGTTTTTATCCTAATCGATGCCTTAAAATCTGCAATGTAAGCAGGATAATTCGTGAATTTTTTATAGGATTTTTGATTTTGTTTCATCCTTTATCCTTCTTTTTTGATTTCAAAATCGAAACTCTTTCCAAAAACGCGAAAGAAATGGCTGTTAAGCTGATAAGTCGAAACACCTTCACCAAAGGGCTTTTCATATCTTTGCATGAGGTTATCAATAAAATGGCGAATATCTTTTTTGATCAGTTCCATATCTTGGGGATGAATATTAAACATAAAACCATTAAGTTCTCTCTCTAAAACGGACTGTTCATAGATCGCCTTAATCGCATTCATCGCATTGTTTTCATGAAATTTTTTAAGCACCACAGAAGGAATATCTCGCGAACTGATAAGATGCGTTTCAATACGATGCCACCGACGATTGCGTTTTTCAATAAAACCCAAGCTCTCGAGACGTTTGAGCACGGACTCGACTTCTGCCAAAGTTGTTTCAAGGCAAAGATTTTCTCTGATCCAATGAATATCGTCGTGTTTAAAATTTTTAAGTTGAGTCGCTTCAAGGAGAATAAAATGAATGGGGTCTTGAAAAAAATGACATAATTCTATTTCTCTAAATTTAATTTCATTATGTGGAGAAAGCTCTTGGAGTCTTTTATAGTAAAACTGACGCATTTCTTCATCTTTCGTGCGGTCAAACTCTATAAGCGTTTCAAGGTAAAGTCCTTCACTCGCCGATAAATCTAAATCGCGAATAAAAAGAGGAATATACTTTTTCGGGATAGGGCGCTTTCCTGCAATCATAAGAGATAAAGGGGCATTGTTTTCAAAGCCTAATTTTTTCGCCCATGCGCGAAGAGAAAAAGAACTGTTTTTCTTCTTCTTTTCTTTCCAAGCATCGCGAATAAAAAGATAAGCTTTTTCGTAGTCGTAAACTTTTAGCATAACCTATCTTTTATTCTGTTTTTGAAATTACTCAATCTGTTTTTTGAAATCATATAATTTTTTTACTTACAGAGACTTCTCAAGGGTTTGTTTAATGAGATTAATATTATTAGTAATCTCCACAATAAAGTCAGCCTGCCCTAATTCCTCTCGAATTGTTTCAAACTTATTCAACATCACGAGAAGCTTTTTTATTTCACTTTTTACTTCTTCTCCAAATGGACCTGAAGCAATGAGGGTATTGGAAATAAGTCTACTTTGCTTGCGAATAGGATAGATATATTCCATGTTTTTTTCTGGAGAAGTAAATTCTTTTAAATGTTCCGTTGCTTCCTCTAGAAACAAAAGCCCTTCTTCCACATTGCCAAAATGCGCATAAGGAAAGCTATTCCAACTCGAATAATGGTGACCATTTAAACGTCTTGGAAGAACCTTGATATCTTTGACATAAATCTTCGTTCCTAGGCCATTAAAAATTTCGATAGAAGAATAACTACTTTCTACATCGATAATATAATTTTGCCATACATTAGATTTTGTATCCGAGAAATAATTAATGGCTCCAAGGAGTTCGCCATCAGCTTTAATCTGCACCACGCCAGCTTTTTTACCATAGCTAGAATGAGCTCTCTTAATCGTGAGCATAATTCGATCAGCCATAAAAACTCTGCCAATACTCACAATCTCTGTGCTACCAGAAAGAATTGTTCTATCTTCACACTGAGCAAGTAATGAAGGAAATGAGAATAAAGCCAAAAAAATAAATACTGTTTTCATTATTAATCCTTTTTTATTTTGTTAATGATCTTTCAAGTTCCATAATCATCAGATTTAAATTATTCATGACTTGAAACAACTCAGGGGTATCCACTAAACTATTTAAGTAATCTTTTTGAGCTGCAAATTTTTCAATAACCGCAGCGAAAGCTTTATGGGTTTCAGCATGAAGTACTCCGTAAACAGTCAAAGTATTTCTCGCTTGAGCGATCTGTGTTCTGAGGGGTTGAAAAACTTTGGGGTAAGTGTAAACATCAATTTTAGGCTGTACTGCCTCGATAACAGTCAAAAGATTATCTAAAACGTCATCGCTGCAATAGTTGGCAATGACCGCTGAGTTCACGAGATGAACCACCGTCGTTTTTTTAGGATTTTTACAATAATTATCTTGCGTAGAACATTTAGGAACTGGATTATAAACTTGTCCGTAAATAGAATAAGCGCTTAAGGCAAGATAGAAAGCAAACATTTTTTCTAATTTCATTTTTTCTCCTTGAGATAAAGCATTATTGCTTCGAAAGCTTTATGCCCTACTTAGCAAACTCTCGTCAATAAATTTGAAATCATTTTGAAACCATTTTGAAATCATTGCCAAAAATAAGGGATAGCGCTATCTTGTATTATGAAAATTTTATACACTGACCTCAGTCAAATCATCACTTTAGAAAAAGCTTTTCATAAAAATGGTCGCTATCTTATCCCCGAAGATCTTTCTATTATTCCGAATGGTGCTATTGTTTTTGATGAAAAAATTCTTTGGGTTGGAGAAGCAAGCAACATTCCCCTCGAATACCAAAGTCTTCATCCTATTAGTTTAAAAAATAAAATTATTCTTCCTGAAATTGTTGATTCACACACTCATATTCTTTTTGCTGGAGATCGAAGCAGCGAATATTGGGGAAGACTTAATGGCGATACCTACGAAATGATTGCCAAAAAAGGAGGAGGTATCCTCTATACCCAGCAAGAAACAATGAAAAATAACTCTGAAAAACTTTTTGATCTCGCCAGTAAGCGAATTGAAAAAATGGCAAGTCGAGGAGTTGGCACCATTGAGATAAAATCAGGTTATGGACTTACTTTGGAAAAGGAAAAAGAACTCACTGAAATCATTTCTCTGCTTAAATTAAAATACAGCCCCACTATTCAAATTATAAATACCTATATGGCGGCTCACGCTATTCCCAAGAGCAGCAGTGCTGAAAAATATATCCATGAAGTTGTTATTCCGCTTATGGAAGAACTCTTCGATCAAATTGATATTGTCGATGTCTTTTGCGAGGAAGGTTATTTTAATCATGAGCACACTAAGCTCCTATTTCAAACCGCTCAAAAACTTAATCTTCCCGTTAAATTGCATGCCGATGAATTTACCAGTAATGGTGGTGCTGAGTTAGCAGTCGAGTACAAGGCTTTAAGTGCCGATCATCTTTTACAAATTTCGCCCCAAGGTATTGAAGCACTCGCCTCCTCTAAGACCATTGCCACTCTTCTTCCGGGCACCGCTTTTTTTCTAGGTAAAAACTTGGCTCCCGCAAGAAAGCTTCTCGATGCTGGAGCAAGAGTAGCGATCGCGAGTGACTATAATCCGGGTTCTTGTCATTGGGACAATGTCCTACAAATTGCCAAGATGAGTGCTCCAAGTCTAAAAATGAATGGCGCAGAAGTCATTAGTGCCATCACTTTAAATGCTGCTGCTTCTTTGGGGTTAATAAATCAAGGAGCCCTTCTTCCTGGAATGGCAGCCCGTATGAGTATTTTAGATTACCCTTCTCTTGAGAATTTTATGTATAACTGGTAAGTAGCTCACCCTTGGCATTAAAAATAACATAGCCCTCTTCTTGGGGCCCATAACCGCAATTAATATAATAAAAACCATTTTCTTGATGGAGTTCTCTAATATGCGAGTGACCTGCAATCACTCCATCATAATTTTTTTGCCATTTTTTAGCTCCCTCTATAAATGAAGTACGCACTCTTTGCAAAGTTTCCTCTGACATTTTTTTATTGCGAGACTTGCGAGATGCTCTATAGGCAAGAGAATCAAAAAGAAAGAGCGGGAGCAGGTCTGCAAATTTTTCTGCCCATGAAGATAAAATAATTTTTTTATATTTTTTATATTTTTCAGAGGTTTGTAAATCATCTCCATGAGATAAATAAAACTTTTTATCAAACAAATGAAGAGGACAATATTCTTTTACATGAAAATAAAAATTTTGATCGAGATGATTTACTTGAATATAATGGCGAATAAGTTTTTCCAAATGAACATCATGATTCCCTTCTACAAAATAAACCCTCTTTTTTAGATTTAAAGCGCAAGAGAGTCCATCAAAAAAAGTTTTAAATCGTTCATAATATTCTTTTTTATTGCCTGCGGCATAATCAAAAATATCTCCCACAAAAATAATATACTTAGCATCCAAAAAGGTTTTTGATGAAAAAAACTTTTGAAGATATCTATCTCCAAGATCATTTTTTTTCTCAAAATGAATATCACTTAAAAAAACCGCGTAATCTACTTCCACGACTGCGCCTCGCGATAAAATTCATTCCATGTTTTCCAGGTTTTATTTATTTTTTTTAAAAAAAATTGTGCTTCGGGTTTTAAGGCAATAAAATTTTCTTCAATTTGCACACGTTTCGAAATTTTTACTGGAAATTCTTGAAAGTGATCACTGACAAAAACATTTTTTTTCATCAGTAAACTTGTTAGAAGAGATCCTGAATCC
>CAYQEW010000005.1:0-1913 GCA_964416605.1 uncultured Bacteriovoracaceae bacterium
AACGAGAGGCGACATCCGTTATATAAAGTATATTGGTCAATCAATGGAAAAATTAAAAATTCTTCTTTACCGAGAAAATTTCATTGATTTAAGAAAAATTCTTTTTAAAAATTTTTATGCAAATTAATCAAGCCCTTTTACTTTGTGCGGGCTTAGGAACGAGAATGGGTAATATTGGTAAGCACATACCAAAGCCTTTGTGGCCCATATTTGAAAAAAAATTTATTAGAGTTACAAAAAGATCTCGTTAATTCTTGGGGAGTAAAAAATATTTTTATTAATATTCACCACCAAGCAGAAAAATTTAATGCCTATCAAAATCAAGTAAATATTCTTTTTGAGTCAAATTTGCTTGGCTCAGGGGGAGCGGTTTATAATTTAAAAAGAAATATTGATTTTACGAATAACAATATTTTACTTTTACATAATACCGATCAATTTACTCTTTATCCAAAGTCCCTTATTGAGAAAGGACTTGCAATGTTAAGAGATTATCCGATTGTATTATTTGGCATAGAGGTAGATGCAACTCTCGGTCATAATCCCATTATAGTGGAAAATGGTTTTTTAAAGGAAATTGGCTCTTCGAAACAAGTAACATCAAATATTATTTTGACTTATTCTGGAACTGCCTTGATCGATTTAAACCAGATAGGAAACAAAGAAGAATTTCAAAATTTTTTTGATGATTTGGTTGATTATAAAAAACAAAAAATTCCAGTTTTATTTGAAAAAAATATCGAGTGTTGGGACTTTGGAACTCTTACTCGGTATAAAAATTCGTTATTTGATTTGCTCTTAAGTGATAAAAGTTTTTTATACCGGTTTTTGAAAGATCACAAAGCAATTGATCCATCTCACTTTGAAAATAATAAGTACTATTTTGGAAGTGGTCTTATCGATTTAAACAAAAATATAATTTCTTACAATTCTTCAATCATCGATATTAAAAACAATTCAATTTATATAGATGAGTGGTCGGATACGTTATGTTAAAGAGAAAAATATTTTCACGATCTCCCATCATATATAATTTTATTTTTTGGTTATTTTTCATGGTTTTATATTTAGGATTTCGTTACTACACAACCTATTCTTTAAGAAACTTGAACGAATTAATGTTGGCTTTAAAATGGGTTATCTGTCCTTTTTTACTTACCCTTATTGCTTCGTGGAATTTATTTAAAAAACCTAAAATTATCTATTTTTTATTCTTTATTTTTTTCGGATTTTATATTTATAAAATGAATAAGTATGATTTCTCTGAAAATTATATTTATTTAGATTTGTCAGTTATGTTTATTTATTCGTTACTTTATTTGTTATTTAACAATGAACTTTCTCAAAAAGAATACAGCGATTTTTTTTCTTTAGACTTACTTTATCCACAAGTTAAGGCCTCCTATCAAGATGATTTTATTACGGTTGTTGATTATTCCTCTAAGTGTCTTGTTCTGGAAACGAATAACTCACACATAAATGAGGTTAGAGTTAATTTTTTGAATTGGCAGGCTCAGATTATTCTGCGGCCAGTTCAACGTATTGATAATATCTTGGTTTTTAAAATTATAAATAATCAAGATTGGCTTCCAATATATAAAGAAATTAAAAGTTATGGGTTTGATTCTCATATTTTCAAAGGATAGTTTGTGAAATTTTTATTTTTATTTTTACTCTTTGCTTGTTCGATTGATGAAAATAAACCAGATCTTTTTTTGAAAAACTATATTGAAAAAAGATATGAAGGGAATTGGACGAAGGATGAGATCCTTGAGCGGGTTGGAGGAAAAGTTAAAGAAGAAATTTTAGCGATGAGCGAATCAGAAATCAAAGAATTTCTTTATATGAAAAAATATAAATTAAATAATGTTATCATTGAAAATCAAAATTGTGAGGCTGATAAGTGTGCCATT
>CAYQEW010000005.1:1923-24426 GCA_964416605.1 uncultured Bacteriovoracaceae bacterium
ATGAAATACATTACCAATGATTCAGAGGGAAAATTAGCCAGTTCAGAAGTCAAAAAAGTTGCTGATTTGAGAAAGATAAATGGCAAGTGGATTATTTTTGATGTGGCGGATATAAAAACCTATCATGAACTAAGAGACCTACCAGTCAAATAATTCCAATTAAGTAAAACAACGGTCTACGTTGTCAAACATCAGCGAAGCTGCCTGCGACGTACATTAAGTACGCCTCGGCATTTCGCCTTGTTTTCCTAGTATCCCATTATTTTACATAATTGGGATAGCAAGAAGGTTTGAAATAATTTTATAAACTCATGTAGTAGTTTTTCATCATGAGAGCATCTTTTTCAAGATTTGGACTATTGGCAATACAGTAACCAGCACAATCAAAATCTTTAAGAGCTTTCATAAGATCTTTCCAGTTGAACTTTGATTGATCAAGGTTCACGTGTTTTAAATCACCCTTAGAGCTAATTTTTACACCTGAAACATGAATGTGCATGTTTTTAATAGATGTAGGGCTGACATTGTCGCGAAGATCTTCTAGAACTCCACAGAACTCATCATAGGAATTGTATTTCGATGTTCTTGCATACAGATGAGAAAAATCCATACACGGTTTACAGCTATCTACTTTTTTAGAAAGTGAAACGAGTTCTTCTAGTGAGCCAAATTGACTTGTTTTTCCAGTAAGTTCTGGACGTAAATCAACATCAATATCAAGTCGCGAGAGTCTTTCTTCAATGACATTAAGACTTTTGTTTACCAGTTCGAAAACGTCATAAGGAGAATCTTTCATGTAAAAAGCAGCGTGAAAAGTCATTGATTCAGCACCGCACATATCTGAAATTTTTGCTGTTTGAATAATGCGCTCAATAGAGGAATCAATTTTATCCTGTTCTCGTGCATTGAGATTAATATAGTAAGGGCCGTGAGAAGTAAGAGGAATACCTAATTCATAAGAAACTTTTCTTAAGGCATTAGAAACTTCTTCTTTCATACGCACGCCATGAGCGAACTCTAGTTGCATGCAATCCAAACCTAATTCGTGAATTTTTTTCACGCCTTCGACGGGGTTGTTTTTTTTCTCAGTACAAGTAGGAACTCCAGCAGTTCCAAATAACAAGCGATTTCTAGACATCCATCACTCCTTTTGTATAAAATCCATCCAAGTACAATATTTTACGCACTGACCACAACCAGTGCCTATTTCTGTTTCTTCAAGGGCGCGATCTAACATAAAGCCGTCTTCTGTAAAATAAGGCTTCAGCTCAATCATTCCGAGCACATTACACTCACATATCAGACGGTCTATTTGGGGCTCGGTACTCATCTGTCAAGTTTTATAACGCAGTATCAAATTCTTGTCCATTAAAGTCAGTTTTTATTGTGAAATATTTGCTTTTCTGGTTTAAATCTTTAAATTACAGTAAAATTTTACCTGTATTACGCATTGTGTCTTGTGACGCACTGCAGGGCATTATGAATTACACAATAATAGTTTGGATCTCTATTTTAGTTATTACCCTTATTATTCTTTATAGGATTTACACTGTCCTATCGTTTTTGTGGCTTCAAAAATTGCTTAAGGTGAAAGTTGAGGGAAATTATTTTTACTATTCGAGATTTCAATACTTAGGTTTATTTGCCTCATTTTTTCATTCAGAGTATCTCCTCTATGTACCGGTATCTTTGGTTCCTTATTTATCTCAGGGAGAAATGCAAAATTTCCTTGAGCAAAATAAAAAAAATTTAGGAAGAAAAAAGCTATTTTTGATTTTAAAAAGAAAAATACAATTATTTTGTATGAGCCTTTTTTCGAGTGACGAAAAAACGAACTATTTGCAAAGACAATATATTTTACAGGATTTTAAGCGAGATTATGATTCTCAAAATAATGCAATGGAAAATATCGCCCATAAGCATCAATATATTGAATTCGAGATAGAATAAAATATATGAATTTAGCGTGGTTTGAAAAAATTAAAAATCAGTTTCAAAAGATTTATCCTCTTTTTTTTACGTTCGTTTTTGTCATTATTCTTTTGCAATACTCCTTTGGAACCCTTGAATCAATTTTTTATGATTACTGGATCAAATATAATTTTAATTATTTGAAAGAGAATCCCGTTGTTGTTATTACAATGGATGAAGAATCGGATCAATTCTTAGGGGAGTCTTACCCTTATAGTTACGCAACTCACAATCGTTTTTTAAATAGTTTATTAAAACAAAAACCATTGTTAGTGAATTACTTTGTTCCCTTTAGTGAATCTCAAAATCCTGTAGATGAAAAATATTCTCTTGAATTTAAAGATCGACTTACTCAGTTTAGCTCCGAGGGAGGAGACGTCCGCTTTAGTACCGACACAATTGACAACACTCACTCTCCTCAAATTATTAAAGATGTAGGTCAATCTGTGGGGCTTCTAACTATTGAGAGCGGTGATCTCGAAAAAGATATGACTGTAAGAAGAGCCTTGGTGAGTTTTGCGGGAAATGAGTCAATTCATTTATGGTCAGCCAATAAGTATTTACAGGCGAAGGGAGAAAAAAAAATTTCAGTGAATCAGATAAAAGGAGCATCTTACAATTTAGAAAAAGATGCGGTCTTTGCTTTTTTTCGCTACGCTTTTTCGACGAAGGAAATAAATACTCAAAACACGACAATTCCTTTTCACAGAGTACTGATTGGAAATTATCCTCAAGGATTTTTTCAAAATAAAATTGTACTTATTGGTGCAAAATATTATTCAGAAGAAGATACATTTGTTTCAACACCCTATGACTCAAAAGGAGAAAAATCTCCGAAGATGTTTGTTCATGCACAAATCATTAATGCGCTTATCCACCACAAAACAATTTATCCTCTCCCTGAAATATTTTCTAAAATCTTTGCGGTTCTCATCGCCTTTTTTCTTTCTTATTTAATTTCTAAAATAAATCCTCAAAAAGGTCTTTATGCAACGATAGGACTTATTCTATTTATCTTTTTTGTTTCTTATTTTCTTTTTATTTTTGCGGGAGTGTGGTTTAAAATTTCTCATATTATGCTCACAATTTTTATTGTGTATTATATATGGGTGCCTTTTCGGGCGATCATTGAGTATCAGAATCGTTATAAAATTGAAGAAGAAACAAAAATTATTAAAAGAGTAGATCAAATTAAACAAAATTTTATTTCGCTTATGAGTCATGACCTAAAAACACCGGTGGCTAAAATTTCAGGTTTAGTTGAGATACTTACTATGCAATATGAAAATTCACCTAAGCAAAAAGAAATGCTTGGGCATATTATGAATTCGACTAAAGAATTGGATAATTTTATTAATTCTATTTTAGATTTAACGAAAGTTGAGTCGCGCAATGTTATTTTGAACAAATCAAATAAAGATGTAAACACTATTATTGAAGCCGTTGTCGATCGTTTAGAGTATGAGTCTCAAGCTCAAGGGATAACTTTAGAAAAAAATCTATCACCGCTTTATCCTATTGAGATTGATGTGAATTTGATTAATCGAGTTATTTCTAATCTCGTGGAAAATGCTTTGAAATATGCAGGAGAGGGGAGTACCGTAGTTATTTCTACTTGGGATGACAAAGATTTTGTGTATATCGAAATCAAGGATAATGGAGTTGGAATCCAGGAAGATGATTTGAAAAATATTTTTGAGAAATTTTACCGAGTTCGCAATGATAGTGTACACAAAGTTAAAGGATCAGGCTTAGGACTATATTTAGTTAAATATTTTATTGAGCTTCATCATGGAGAGATTAACGTTTTTTCTAAACCTAGTGAAGGAACGAAATTTATTATAAAATTAATTAACGCTTAGGAGAATTTATGCATAAAGTATTAGTAGTTGATGATGACAAGGTTTTACAGCAATCAGTTAAGCAGGCTTTAGAATTTCATGATTTTGTTGTCCAAGTCGCTGATAACGGAAAAGAAGCGGTAAGTGCTGTTTTTCAAAATAAATTTGATCTAGTGGTTATGGATGTCAATATGCCTATCATGAGTGGTATAGAGGCACTAGCTGAAATAAAAAAGCATGATCCTTCAATTATTGTGATTATTTTGACGGCTTATTCAAATGTTCAAGATGCCGTTGCAGCAGTGAAAGAAGGGGCTTTTAATTATTTAGAAAAACCAATCTCTACGGATAATTTAGTTTCACTTATCAAAAGAGCATTGAGAGCAAGAACCTTAGTTGAAACCACTGCTTTTTCGGCTCCATCGATTAAAATAGGAGATGCGACGTCTCAAGATAAATTCGTCGGAGAATCCAATGCTATGCAAAAGGTTTTTTCGGTGATTAATCGTCTCGCTCAAGTAGCGACACCTGTTTTAATTCGAGGAGAATCAGGGACGGGGAAAGAATTAGTCGCCAAAGCGATCCATTTTAATGGGCCCAGAAAAGATGAAAAATTTGTGGTGATAAACTGTGGGGCAATTCCTGAAAACTTAATTGAGTCAGAACTTTTTGGTCATGAAAAAGGAGCCTTCACCGGTGCCGATGCTCGCAAGATCGGAAAATTTCAATACGCAGAAGGTGGAACATTATTTCTCGATGAAATTGGAGATATTTCTCCAGCAATGCAGATCAAGCTTTTACGAGTTTTGCAAGAGAAAACGTTTGCACCAGTTGGAGCTAACCGAGATATAAAAGTTGATGTGCGTATTATTGCGGCTTCTCATAAGCCTTTTGAGGAGATGATTAAGGAAGGAACATTTCGAGAAGATTTATTTTATCGTCTCAACGTTTTGCCTGTTTATCTTCCTCCTTTAAGAGAAAGAAAATCTGATATTACTCATTTATTAAGTTATTATGTGGCATATTTTAATGATGTGCATAATTTAAATATAAAAGGTTTTTCAGCAGATGCTTTAAAACTTTTAATGGATTATTCTTGGCCTGGAAATATTCGAGAACTTCGCAATGTGGTAGAGCATAGTTTTATTATGGAGTCAGGAGATCTTGTCGATGTTGATTCTTTACCGTCCTCAATTACAAAAAATAAAAATATCAGTGAAGAGCAACCGATTCAAGTAAAAGAAGAAGCGAAGATTGATATTGATGAAATTAAACATTCAATTTTTGATACGGAGAAAAAAACCGGAATTATTGATTTTCAAATTGCTAAAGATGAGTTTGAAAAAGAATTTATTATTCAAGCATTAAAAATTAATAAAGGAAAAATTAATCAAACAGCCCTTAATGCCAATATTCCCAAAAAGACTCTTCTTCGAAAAATTGAAAAATATATGATTAATGCAAAAGATTATTATGGAGATCGCAATGAATAGATTTTGGAAACTTACCGTTCTTATGTCTTTTCTTATTATTCTTGATCAAATGACGAAGGGATATATTCAACAGCACTTTGCTTTTGGAGAAAGTATGCCGGTCATTTCAGGTTTTTTTAATATTGTCCATGCTCAAAATACAGGAGCGGCTTTTAGTATGGGTGCTGGATCAACGGAAGGTTGGAGACAATTTCTTTTTCTCTTTATTCCAGTTCTGGTTTGTTTTTATATTTTTTATTTATTGATTAAAAATTTAAAAGCAAATTTTTGGCATTCACTTTCTTACGCTTTTATTTTGGCAGGAGCCATAGGTAATTTAATAGATCGTTTTATATTAAAATATGTTGTGGATTTTTTAGATTTTTATTATAGCACGCATCATTTTCCAGCTTTTAATGTTGCTGATAGCTGTATCACTATTGGTGCAACTATTCTCATTATCGATTCATTGTTGGAAAGTAAAAAGAAAAAAAATGTGGCCCATACTTCTTGATTCTCATTATCTCATTATCTATAGCTATCCTCTCTTTATGGGACTTGCTTGGGGGATAGCTTATTTAAGAGGTATTTCTTATTATCCCAATCTTTTTGAGCAAAAAAAATTTCAATTATTTTTTTTCTTTCTTTTTGTTATTAGCTGGATTGGAGCCAAAGTTTTCTATCTTATTTTAAGTGCCAAAGATCAGGCGGGACTGCTTTTGCAAAATCATTCTTTTTGGTTTGGTGGAGGATTTGTTTTTTACGGAGGACTTGTTTTTGGTCTCCTGTATTGTTTTCTTTTAACTAAGTTAAATCCATTTTGGAATTGGCAAAAATTTAAAAATATTATCCCCGGACTTATTTTAGGTCACGCCATTGGACGTGTCGGCTGCTTTTTTGCTGGTTGTTGTTATGGAGTGGAAACAGAGAGCTTCTTTTCTTTTTATATGCATGAAGCGCATCGGGTGCCTATTCAACTCTATGAAGCTATCGGGCTTATGGGACTTTATTTTACTTACCTTCGGTGGCCCAGAGTGGAAACTTATCTTGTAGGCTATAGCTTACTTCGTTTTATTCTGGAGTTTTATCGTGGAGATAGCATTAGAGGAACTTATTTTTATTTATCTAGTTCGCAGTGGGTCAGTGTTGTTTTAATTATTTATGTTTTATTTACATATTTTTTTCTAAACAACAAACATAAACAACAAACATAAACAACTGGGCAAGCTGGCAGTCGCGGTAGACAGGCAATCAGGGCATTCAAATGCTGAGACCGTTTTACAGAGACCAGACTGCCATGTGTCTTTAATAATGTTTAATGTGCCAAAATACCTGATCTTGCACAATTTGAATTGATTTAAATCATTGAATCTTAATAGGCTATTTGTTAGATTGCGCCTATGAAAATATGTCAAAATACCACTGAGTTTTTTTCCGTCTTACAATCAAATAGCACCGTTTTTGTCCATGGCCAGGCAGCGACACCGATAACCTTATTAAAAGCATTGACGCAAGAAGCACCTCGTTTAAAAAATGTTGAGCTTATTCATCTTCATCTTGAAGGAGAGGCTCCTTTTGCGGCAGCTGAATTTAAAGATTCTTTTCGCGATACCAGTCTTTTTGTAGGAAGAAATTTGCGAGGCAAGCTTGATTACGATCGTCTCGATTACTTACCTTGTTTTTTGTCGGAAATCCCTCAGCTTTTTAGACAGGGAATCAAACCTCTTGATGTGACTTTTGTCCAGGTTTCGCCACCTGATCAACATGGATTTGTGTCTTTGGGAGTGAGTGTTGATATTGCGAAAGCAGCGGTAGAAACGGCGAAAGTTGTGATTGCGCAAATTAATTCGTTTATGCCACGTGTGCATGGAGATGGTCTGGTGCATATCAGTCAAATTGATTATGCGTTAGAGTTAAATGAACCGATTTATTCACCTAGCTTAAAAGCTCCCTCTGATATTGAAATGAAAATTGGAAAAAATGTGGCGGCGCTAGTGGAGGATGGTGCGACTTTACAACTTGGTATTGGAGCTATTCCCGATGCGGTTTGCCGTTATTTAACGGAGCATCAAAACCTAGGTCTGCACAGTGAGATGTGGACAGATGGAGCTTTAGATTTAATTAAAAAAGGGGTGATTAATAACTCTTGTAAAAAATTTCATCAAGGCAAAACGACCGCAGCCTTTATTGTAGGCTCTCCTGAGCTTTATCAATTTGCCAGTGACAATATGTCGGTGCTTAATTTTGAAGCTAATTATATAAACTATCCTATCAATATTATTCGCAACCCCAAAATCACGGCGATTAACTCAGCAGTGGAAATCGATTTAACGGGACAAGTCTGTGCCGATTCCGTGGGCCATCAGATTATTTCAGGAGTTGGCGGACAAATGGATTTTTTAAGAGCCGCTGCTCTTTCAGAAGGAGGAAAACCTATTTTGGCTCTTCCTTCCACAACAGGCAAAGGCATTTCGCGTATCGTGGCAGAACTTAAAGCAGGAGCTGGAGTAGTGACCACCAGGTCGCATGTGCATTATGTGGTGACGGAGTACGGTGTTGCTTATTTGTTTGGCAAGACCTTGAAGGAGCGAGCAAAAGCACTTACGGCAATTGCTCACCCAGATTATCGTGAAACGTTGGAAAAAGAGTGGTGTTCTCTTTTTGGACACCCTTTGTAATTAATACCAAATAGCACATTAGTTAAAGTAAAAATCTTACGAGAATTTTATAATGAAATAATCGGAGATTGTTTATGAAATATGTTTTTGTGTTTATTGCTTTGCTTCATTTTACTTGGTCTTCTGCACAAGAAGATTCACTTGATATGGATCTTGAAATGATTCAAAAAACGATTCATCATCAAAAAATTACATTATCATCACAAGAGCTTCTTCATTTACATTTTACTTTTAGTGATGACGAAGTAAGAAAATTAAAAAATGATTGCTTACAAAACCCCAATCATTGCTATGATACAATTCGGAAAATGATTAAATCCCTTTCGCCTCAGTAGAATTATTAATTAAAGCAGTTGATTCTGTTTCGTTATTATTTTTCAGGATAATTGTGGCCACTTCTTTACCAAGAGAGTTTTCTGTTTGCGCACAAGAATAAATAGTTGAGAGACAATTAAGGGTTAAATTACCTTTAAATTTTTCACCTGTTATTTTATCCAGTTTTTTATTAAGAAAAACTGTTATTGTGGTCTTGCGGTATTTTTGAAGCTCTTGTTTGGCTAAAGAGTCATTGGTGGTGATAATTTTCTCCGGTCCACTGCTGCCAAAATCATTCCATCCTAGAGTAGACTCAATTTTTACTTCATTTCCAACGTTTGATCTTAGTTCACTTGAGTTAAAAATATTGGTGAGCTGAGATTTAACTTTTGAGAGGCGATCTTTGGTAAGTTGTTCATTGATTGATTTAAGATCGGAGCCCTTGGAGTGAGTGCCATCAGAAGAAATAAAAACTGAAACATTCTCAATGAGAGTGCCAGGAAATTGATCTAAACATCCTTTTATTTTCTTAGAAATTAATTCGGGAGAGTAGGAACTCACAAATTCAGCACTATTGTGATGAAAAAAATCATTCATTTCAATGACGCAAAGTTGGGATTTTGCTTCATTGTGCCAAATCTGATCTGGTCCCCATTGCCACTGACAACTTTTAACAAGAGCGATGGAGTGATTGATAATGTTTAGTTTGAGTTTTAGTTTTTCCTGAATCGCATTGTTATTTCCTAGAGAGAGTAAATCTTTAAATTGCGCTTCCCAGTCTAAGTTGAATTTTCCATTGTTGGGAATTGATTTGACGTTGGCGCAAAGTGTTTTGGCGTCAATGTTTAACCTACCCTCCATTGTATTAACGAGGAAATCTTGGAAGCGATATTTTTCGAGATCATTGGGATCGCAAGAAGTTGTTTCTGGATATAAAGCATTTTGTGCATGGTTCACAAAATGATTCATGGAAATGGGAATAAATTTATCCTCTCTGGTTGTTATATTTTGACAACCTTCCTCTTGATAGAGGTAGCCTTTGACGAAGCTATCGACTGAAGCCATGCCAGTATGGTGTAAAGCCAAAATAATAAAAATTATCGTATACTTCATTGTTTTCATTATAAAGCCTATCGGCAAAAAAAAAATAAAATTGAGCTAAGTTATTGATCTCGCAAATAATGACAGGTGCAACCGCCTAGATCTTTTTGCAGAGAATAAGGATTTCTTGAAAAGAGTCAAATTCCCTTCGCTGAACTACTATTGATTAAAATTGTTGGTTGGTTACTATCGTTGTTAAGAATAATCGTCGCAAATTCTTTACCTAGCGAATTGTCTGTTTGAACACATGAATAAATATTTGAGAGACAGTTAAGGATTAAATTTCCTCTAAATGTTTCACTTATTATGTGTTCTAATTTTTTACGAAGAAAAACTGTTATTGTTGTCTTTCGGTATTTTTGAAGATCTTGTTTGGCCGAAGAGTCATTGGTGGTGATAATTTTTTCAGGTCCACTGCTACCAAAATCATTCCATCCTAGGGTTGATTCAATTTTTATTTCATTTTCTGCATTTGATCTAAGGTCTTTTGAGTTTAAAATATTTGCGAGTTGCGTTTTGATTTTAGAAAAACGATCTTTTGTAAGTTGTTCATTGATTAACTTTAGATCTGTGCCTTGAGCATGACTCCCATCTGAAGAAATAAAGAGAGATATTTTTTCAATAAGAGTGTTTGGAAATTGGGCCAAACACTCTTTAATTTTTTTTGAAATTAAGTCGGGCGAGTAAGAACTCACAAATTCTGCCTTGTTGTGATAAAAAAAATCATTTATTTCGATGGCACAACTTTGAGATTCAGATACGGCTTTGTATGTTTGATCAGGTCCCCATTGCCACTGGCAGCTTTTAACAAGCGCTATGGAGTGATTGGTAATGTTTAGTTTGAGCTTGATTTTTTGATTAGCAAGATCATCGTTTGCTTTAGGTAAATCTTTAAATGGCGATTCCCAATCTAAGTTAAATTTTCCATTGGATAGAATGAACTTTGTATTCGCGCAAAGTGTTTTGGGATTGATATTTAAATTGCCTTCCATCATTTTGATGAAAAAATCTTTAAAGGGGTATTTTTCTAAATTGTTAGGATCACAGGAAATTGCCTCGGGGTACACTGCATTTTGTGTATGGTTAACTAAATGATTCATAAAGATGGGCATTGAGCGATCTTCTTTAATGGCGATATTTCGGCAACCTTCTTCTTGGAAAAGATAGTCTTTAATAACGCTATCGACTGAAGCCCATACAGTATTGTTTAAAATAAATAAAATAAAAATTATTTTACATTTCACTACAAAGGCTTATCGGTAAAAAAAAGATTAAAGCTGATCTAATTTTTACTGATCTCGTAAGAAATGACAGGTATAGCCGCCTGGATTTTTTTGTAGATAATCTTGATGGTATTCTTCGGCGGTATAAAAATTTTTATAAGGTGCAAGTTCCGTCACAATTGGTTTATCCCAAATGCCACTTTTATTGATTTGGTCAATAACCTCTTGTGCTGCTTTCTTTTGTGCATCATCAAAATAAAAAATCACCGAACGGTACTGCGAACCGATATCATTGCCTTGTTGGTTGAGAGTCGTAGGATCGTGTAAGCGAAAAAAATGTTTGTAGATATTTTTTAAATTAGTTTTGGTGGTATCAAAGTAAACACGCACCGCTTCGGCGTGCCCTGTATTGCCTAGTTTTACCTCAAGATAGGTTTTGAATTGATCATCACCTCCAGCGTAACCGACTTCAGTTTCCACCACTCCTGGAAAAACGCGCAAGAGTTCTTCAACTCCCCAGAAACAACCTCCGGCCACAACTGCCGTTTCAATATTTTTAAAAGTAGTTTTCATATGCTCAGCGTATCCTTCTTTGGCTAAATCTTCATAGGCAATAAATTTAAGAGAAGCAGAATTCGTGCAAAATCGTTTTCCACCTTGCGCTCTGGGCCCATCATCAAAGACGTGTCCAAGATGGGCTCCCGAATCAGAGCTTAAAATTTCAGTTCGCTCGACACCTAATTTGAGATCAGTTTTGGTATGAATCATTTCCTCTTTGAGAGGTTTGGTAAAAGACGGCCACCCTGTTCCAGAATCATATTTATCGAGCGAAGAAAAAAGTGGTTTGCCTGAAATAATATCGACGTAGAGACCGAGTTTGTGATTGTCCCAATACTCGTTTTTAAAGGGTTGTTCGGTATAACCTTCCATGGTGACTTTATATTGAAGATCTGTCAGTTTACCTTTCAAGTCTTTTTTTACATCACTCATGTGGCCCGCCCCCCGAAAATAAAACAAACCAATAAGCCCTAGTAGGGGTACTAGGGCATAAATCAGTTTATTTTTTAATTTCAATTGTTCGCACTTTATTTATCAACACCTTGGTGTCTAGTTTAGTATGCAACTCATTTTTATTTAGTGCAATATGGGGAGCAATGATCAGGGACACAATTGATGTTAGCTTAATAAGAATATTCATCGATGGACCTGATGTGTCTTTGAATGGATCGCCAACAGTATCACCCGTTACAGCGGACTTGTGGGCATTTGATCCTTTGTATTCCATTTTACCATTGATCATAACACCTTTTTCAAAAGATTTTTTGGCGTTATCCCAAGCTCCACCGGCATTAGATTGAAAGATCCCCATGAGGACACCGCTGACAGTGATTCCTGCAAGCATTCCTCCAAGAACTTCTGGACCGAAAGTAAAACCAACGATAACTGGAGAAATAAGAGCGATAGCACCAGGAAGCATCATTTCTTTAATCGACGCTTTAGTTGAGATAGCCACGCATTTATCGTATTCAGGTTTTGCCTTGTATTCCATGATGCCTGGAATTTCTCTAAATTGTCTGCGTACTTCCGTCACCATTTCCATGGCAGCGCGTCCAACAGCCGCAATAGCAAGAGAAGAGAAAATAAAAGGAATCATTCCTCCGACAAATAAACCAGCGAGAACATCAGCTTTATAAATATCAATTGAGTCAATTCCAGCAAGTCCCACAAAGGCTGCAAAAAGGGCAAGAGCAGTAAGAGCTGCAGAAGCAATGGCAAAACCTTTTCCAGTTGCTGCCGTCGTATTTCCAACAGCATCAAGAATATCAGTTCTTTCTCTTACTTCTTTGGGGAGACCGCTCATTTCGGCGATTCCTCCGGCATTGTCAGCGATAGGGCCGAAGGCATCGATCGCTAATTGCATCGCCGTTGTGGCCATCATACCTGAAGCGGCAATGGCCACACCATAAAGTCCTGCAAAATAATGAGAAGCATAAATTCCAGCGGCGAGAACAAGGATAGGAAGCACTGTTGATTCCATTCCGACAGAAAGTCCACCGATAATATTGGTAGCGTGACCTGTTTCAGATTGTTTAATAATCGATAAAACAGGACGTTTGCCCATAGAGGTATAGTACTCAGTGATATAGCTCATCAGAGCTCCAACCACTGAACCAACAAGAATGGCGTAGAAAACATTCATCGAAGAAAAACTATAGCCACGAAGAATCATGGTTTCTGGAAGCATCCATTGAACAAGAAAAAAAGAGGCAACAACCGTCATAATAACGGAAGACCAGTTACCCATATTCAGTGCTTTTTGAACGTCACCTTGATCATTTTTAATGCTCACAAAGAGACAGCCAATAATAGAGAAAATAATCCCTAGGCCCGCAATAAGCATTGGAAGAAGGATTGGAGCAATGCCTCCAAAATTATCCGTTGAAATGATTTCGCGCCCTAGTACCATTGTCGCTAAGATAGTAGCCACATAAGAACCGAAGAGATCAGCTCCCATTCCGGCTACGTCACCGACGTTATCTCCGACGTTATCGGCAATCGTCGCAGGGTTTCTGATATCATCCTCAGGAATTCCTGCTTCAACTTTTCCCACTAAGTCAGCTCCAACGTCCGCTGCTTTGGTATAAATACCACCGCCGACGCGCGCAAAAAGAGCGATGGATTCAGCACCCAGAGAAAATCCAGCGAGAACTTCAATGGCGCGTTCCATCTCAATTCCGTTAACTGAACCACCAACACTTAATACATACATATTGTAGAAAAGAATAAAAAGAGATCCCATCCCTAAAACCGCTAACCCCGCAACTCCTAGGCCCATAACGGATCCGCCGGTAAAGGAAACTTGGAGTGCTTTTTTAAGGCTGGTTTTAGCCGCTTGAGTGGTGCGCACGTTTGCTTGAGTCGCGATATTCATTCCTAAATACCCTGCAAAAGCAGAGAGAAAAGCTCCAGCTAAAAAAGAAAGAGCAATAATCCAGTCTGAGGAAGCAACGAGAGTTCCCGACCATCCCAAAAGAAGAGCGGCAATCGCAGCAAAATAACCGAGCACTTTCCATTCTGCTTTGAGGAAAGCCATCGCTCCGATAGCGATATAGCTAGCGAGTTCCGTCATTTTAGCGTCGCCAGTTTCTTGTTTTTTCACCCATGAAGCCTTGATCGCCATGGCAATAAGACCGACAATTCCAAGTAATGGAATCAGATAAATCACATTTGAATACATTTACCCACCTTTTTAATTTTTGTCATTTATAGCAAAAATTATCTCATTATAAAAGATAACTTAAAATGACGGTAATATTTTCTGTAAAAAAGTTCTCCAGTGAATAACCTGAATATTATTTATTGTGCGATCAATCGGATCAAGTGAAACCACCATATACTCCTCAAGAAGATTTTCTTCTCGAAGAGCCACTAGACCTTTTAAATGACGCTCATCAATTGATTTAGTTGCTTTAAATTCCAAAGCTATTTTATTATTTAAAATGAGATCGACTTCAAAACCATTTTTACTTCGCCAGTATTGGAGCAGAGCTTCTCTTCCTCTAAGTCCGAAGTGAGCACGTATTTCTAGAATGATAAAATGTTCAAAATATTCGCCAAAAATAACGCTGCCCATTTTGATCTCACCTTGTCTTGATAAATAACGAGCAACTCCTAGATCAAAAAAATAAAATTTTGAACGAGTAATCGCTTTTCTTTTTTGGGTTCGCTCAAAAGGAGCTAAGCAAAAACCAAGAAGAGTATCTTCGACGACACCAAGATAATTTTCAACAGTGCGAACAGGAACTCCGGAGTCTGAAGCAATATTTTGAAAATGCATTTCTTTGGCATTTTGCAATCCAAGAACATCAATAAAGCGTGCAAAATTGTCGACTCTGCGAACAATTGCTTCGGCTTTAATTTCCTCCATAATATAAAACTGAATATAGCTTCTTATATCCAAATCAAATTCATCTGAAAAAAAGAGTGAAGGCACGCCTCCTTTGTTCATAAGCTTAAGCATCATTTGATCGGATAGTTTTTCTGACATTTCTTCAAGGGTTAAGGGGAAAAAACGAAAGTCACGAGCTCTGCCAGCTAAAAGATTCACTCCTTTTTGTTTCAGTTTTCGAGGACTACTTCCTGTTAATAAAAAACGTATTCCCCTTGTCTCAATAAGGCGATGAACTTCATCGAGGAGTTCTGGGATTTTTTGAATTTCATCAATAACAACGTCTTTAACATGGGAGGGAATTTCTTCACTGAGCTGATGAGGCCTTTTTAAAAAACGTTCAAAAGTATCGCGATTAAGAAGATCAAAACTTAATGTATTGGGAAGTGATTTTTTTATCCAAAAACTTTTTCCTGTTCCGCGTGGGCCTAAAAGAAATAAACTTTTTTTGGAAAGAATATTTTTTAAATTAATTTTACGATCAACCATGAAGCTATTATATAACATAGCTGCCGATTAGCAATCAATTTTTTACAGTAGTTGCCGATTGGCAGACATATAGAGATTATGTGGCAAATTTTACCTTAACTCCTTGCGCCAATCGTTAAATTAATTTTTATCATAAACTATTTGAGTCTATAAATAGGAATTTTATAATGAGATTTTTACTTTTTTTTATTTTTTTTGCGACCAATGCATTGGCAGTTTGTACACCAGGCGATGGCACAGGGCTGGTGAATGTGGTGGGGGCGATTTTATCAACGGGCACAGCGCCCTTTGATGCTGATCCCGCTGATCCCGCTTGTTCTAATGGCTCAACCTTGCATACTGAAGGGCAAGATTGCGGAGCGAACAATAATGTTGTGCGCATTGGGCAACAAACTGTTTATCCTGTTACGGTTACAACCACATCTAATTCTGATACGAATATTCGTTTAACGCTTGTTTTAACGAATGGAACCTGGGCAAGTCTTCCACCAGTATGTCTTGGAGGCTCTTCTGGAGCTAACACCGCAACCCTTATTTGTAACCTCGGAACAGGTTCGGCGATTTTAGGTGGGGGAACTGGAATCGGTTCAGGGGTGATAAATTTTACGGCTAATAATAATACGAACTCACGAAGAACTCAGCAACAAACCATGATGGTTTCGGCGCAATCGACCTGTCACGTGGCAGGGGCAGGGGTGACGATTGTTTCGCCAGCTAATATCGAGATCAGTGCTAGATCCGCGCAGCCAGAACTCAGAAAACTCAATTGGAGCGCTGTTTATGCGCCCAATGGTGAGTATGTTATAAAAAATGGAGTCCAAGGCAGAAGAATTCTTTTTGAAGCACAAATATTTGATAAAGGACTAGGATTATTTGTAGAGGCTCCGCTCGCCTCTTCCATGAGCTTTCAAGATATCTTGACTCCTTCTGGAATTCCCTATGAATATTTATCTTCTGGAGGAGATACACCTACCATCTCACAAACGGGAGGAGTAGGTACTCCCCTTAATATAACCTATCTTACGGGACCCGGATCATCCTATTTGCTTTCTTCTTCCATCCCACTTTATACACCTCTTCCTTCTAGCCCAGTGCCTTTAGGTTTAGGAGCAAATTACAATGTAGGAGCCTTTAAATACGGTATACTCTATATTTTTATTCCTGAAACTTATATTGCAGCCAATTGTCCTTTAAGTTTTAATAATACTTTTAGTGCATTTGATCCCAAAGACAAAGATGGAATTTCTTATGGAAGTGATGATCCAAGTAATAATACTGTCAGTGGATCTATTGGTTGCACCGCTCCATCCCCAGCGGTTGCCAATAACAATGTGGCGTCAATAACTCCTCAGGTAACCAACACGTTTGCGAATGTTAGCTCAGGCTCTTTAGGAGCCAATGATGTAAACTTTAATGGTGGAGGTGTGCCAGCTGGAGTTTTTGTCGGATCTGATTATGAATATAATTTTTTTACGATTATGAGGGCACAACCTATCTTAGCTCCCCAGTATTTTACAGACACAATTTTTTGTGTAGACAATATGACTCCTTCTTTGCATTGGTTTGAGGAGTACGCAGGAACATCTAGTGCAATTAGAGCCTCAAATGTTGATTGGTCAATATCTAACATTGCCAGTTATACATACGGAGTAGATCGCGCTGCTTTTGATCCCTATTCTTATCAAGTAGAGTACGGCATTCAAGGATCAGCAGGAAGTGTGCCTTCTTCTTTAAGCTGTGACGATGCTGATGCCACGTGGTATTCAAGCGCCTCTACTGTTCCTGGAGGCGTTAAAAATGCCAATAAACTGCGTATAAAAATTCCCAGTTTTACCTGTAAAATTAATCCTAATATCGTGATCGATAATAGTGCAGTTCAGTGTAGAACTAATTTTAGTGCTCATATGCGCGTGAGTGATTTAGCAGTCGCAGGAGGCGTGACAGCTACTGGGAGCTTACCCGCTGGAGATCGTCCTTATGTAAGTTACGCTGTTAAAAAAGAAGGTGTTTGGCAAAACACCACCGGAGGAAATGGAATAACTTCAGCTCCTCTTAAAAGCTTTTCTACCACTCCTGGAGCTTCGATTCCTCCAACAAATGTGGCGGGAGCCGGAAACTACGTCCTCGTCAGGAACGCCGTCGCTCGTATTAATAAAAACGTTGCCGCCAATTTTGGAACGCCGTGCACGAGTTCAGGAGCTGCGGCTCCGTGCGATGTTTTAACAGGTCCTGATTACACTTTTGACTACAATCTATCATCAACTTTTACAGGTCCTGTGCTACCATCACTTCAGGACAACTTAACGATCACCGACATTTTACCAAGTGGCGTGATCTACGTAGATGGCTCATCTAAAGTAGGAGGAGTTACCACTGCACCTAATCAAATTATTTCTAATCCAGATGGCTCAACCACTCTTAAGTGGATTCTTGCTAACCGCTTAACGAACGCAGCTCTTCCAGCCATTACCTTTAAAGCCTATATTGACCCGACCTATTCCAATGGAGTGATCTTTACTAATAAAGCTAATATTTACTCTAAATATGATCCGCAATCGGGCACCATTGATACAGAGGTTTACGCCAATGTGAGGACTCTGGTTATTGGAGGATTTTCGGTACAAAAAGTTGCCTCACCTCTCGCGCAAGAAATCTCTGCTAATACTAATATTGATTTTGATCTTCGTTATTCGAACACCACAACTTCTTCGAGTCTTTTTGGAGGAGTGGATCTCATTGATATTCTTCCTTATAACGGAGACGGCAGATCTCCTCCATCTGTTTTTACTGGAACGTTTAAGCTTCGCGCTTATCCAACTAATAGTGGTGATCCTACGATGCTTTTTTATTACACTAGTCGAGTTCCAGCGCTCATTAGTCAAACGACGGAGCAGTATGTTGCACCTGCGGCACCTACTTGGTGTACACAGGCAGAGTTTGGAATGTTTGGCTGTCCAGCAAGTTTAAATGATGTCACGGCAATAAGAGCAAAAACGGCAGTAACCTTAACGCCGGGTTATATCGGGCAAGTTGATATGCCAACGGTTTCTGTGGGGGCCACTCCGGGCAATATTTTTTCAAACGTCTTTACTGCAAGACAACCTAGTATTCATCTTGATCCAAGTTTTCTTCTTCCCACCGGAAACGTTAAGTCTTCAGTTGTTAGATTATCGACAATTAGTGGAACCGTTTTTATTGATGAAAATCTCAATAATTTACTAGAGGCAACACCTACTGATACAAGAATTAGTGGCGTAACGATAACACTTTCAGGAACGACGGCAACGGGTACACCTTTTAGCTTAACAACTACAACCAATGCCCTTGGCGTTTATATTTTTAATGACGTTCCCAGCGGAACATATACAGTGACTCAGACGCAACCTTCTGGTTTAGTAGAGGGTGTCAATCAAGTGGGCTCAGCTGGAGGATCTCCAAGTTCAACAGCTACGACTTCAGTTATTGCGGGTATTGTTCTTCCGATGTCAACGGACGCAGTTGGTTATAATTTTGGAGAACAGAGAAAGACGAGTATCAGTAAAACATTTACACCGAGTACGATTTTAAATGGAGGCACTTCTACTGTTACTTTAACTCTTACAAATCCTTTTCTCATTGCTCTTCCTGGTGCAAACTTTTTAGATGCACTGCCTGCTAATATGAGAACAATTGCTAGTTCTCAAAACGCAGGAGGAACTTGCACAGGTGCTTCAACAAATACGATTGCGGCAAATTCAACAACGGTTACTATTACAGGTTTAACACTTGCTGCGGGGACACTAACAACACCTTCAACGTGTACAGTTACCTTTGATATTACGTCAACGACGGATGGAAATTATTTAAATAGCACAACTGGAATTAGAACTCATGCAAATACGGTGACGGGTACACCTTCTAATACAGCGCCTTTAACGGTTGGATCACAACCTGACTTAAGTATTATAAAATCAGCTAGTCCTGCTATTTGGTATCATGGATGGACGGGGGCATCTGGCGCAGGACCTCTTTATACAATCAGTGTGACCAACACCGGAACGAGTGCAACAAATTCAGTTATTGAAGTAAGAGATACGCTACCGCCAGGAATTCAAGTAAACGGCGGAGCAGCGGGAGTGCTTGCTCTTCAAAGCAGTACTGGAAGCTGGACATGTAACTCTGACGCCTCGGTTCCGCAAATTATAACGTGCTCAACAAGTGATGTGTTATCAAATATTGGTGGATCCAACGTATTTTCTTTTGCTTTTCATGTTAGTGTTTTAGGAACGGCGGTATCACCTCTTATTAACAGTGCAAGGATAACGCAAGCAGGAGGAGATCCAAGTCTTCCGCCCGTTGCAACTGCTACAACGACACTTTTGCCGGTTCCAAGTATTACAAAATCATTTAATCCAACAACGTTTGTTTTAAGTGCTGGGGCTGAATCTCTCATGACATTAACGCTTATAAATCCGCACACCTTACCACTTGCGAATGCAAGCTTTAGCGATACGTTTGTTGCGCATTTAAAAACAATTGCAAGTTCACAAACTGCAGGAGGAACATGTGTTGGCGCAAGTGCGAATACAATTGCAGCAAGTTCTACAAGTTTAAGTATTACAGGATTAACTATTCCAGCGGCAATTGGTTTAAGTCCAGGAACATGTACCATTACGCTTAGAGTAACAGCAGATGATGTAGGAAGTTTTGATAACGTAACTTCCGGAGTCACAGGAAACTATGGATTAAATTCTGTAACAGGAGCTCCTTCAAATATAGCCAATCTTTTGGTGACGGGTTTTTCGCAAATAGGAATTGCTAAAAAATTTGTACAGGTAATTCCTAATCTTGATGGCACTTATGATATGCAGTTAAAATTTTCTGCTAAGAATACGGGAACATTTGATTTATCTAGTATTCAAATCAAAGATGATTTATCCGCCGTTTTTAGTAATGCTAGTTCTTGGATTATTCAAAGTGTCACGGACACAGGAAGTACACTTACAGGTGATGGATCCCTTGTTGGCTCAAATCCAACTGGAGAAATCTCTCTCCTTTCGGGAGTTGATACTCTCGCAATTGGTGCCTCCAAAGACTTTTTACTCACTATTAGAATTAAACCAGGTCTGACGATTGAGACGTATAATAATCAAGCAAGCATTACAGGTACAACTCCAAGTAGCACAACTATAAGTGATCTTTCCACAAATGGTGAGGACATTGATGCAGGAGGAGATAACGTAGGATTTGATGGTGATAGTGATCCAACAAATACGGATTCTAAAACACCTTTAACTTATCCAAGGATTGCGATCAGCAAAAAAATTACCAGTATGCCTATTAGAAACGTGGACGGAACGTTTAGCGTGAGTTTTGAATTACAAGTGAAAAATACGGGAACCCAGAACTTAACCGGGGTAAGTGTTAAGGATACTTTAGAAGGAGCGTTTCCGCTTTTTGGAACCTATAATTTAGGAGCTCTTTCTTTATCGCAGTATCAAATTGAAACAATTCCAAGTGTTGCGGGTACGGGCATGCTTACTGCCAATTTAGCTTATAGCGGAGAGAGTAGTTTAAATGAGCTTGCCAGTGGAAGTTTATTAGTTGGTGCAAGTAACGCCATTACCTTTACGGTGAGAGTTTATCCGATTGCAAATTTAGCAACGCCTTATTTAAACTCAGCAAGTGTTACGACATCAATTACAAATGTGAGCGATACATCTAATGATGGAAACTTTTTTGAAGATGGATCAGGCGATGGGCATGCTAATGAGCTAGTTGATAATACACCTACACCAGTGAGTTTTGATTTACCAATTTTATCTACGCTTAAAAATGTAGGGACACCGCTTCGAGTTTTATCTTTAGGCACTGATGTTTGGGACGTTCCTTATACGGTAAGAATTAAAAATATTGGAAGTAGAACGGCGTATGATGTGCAACTCATTGATGATCTTCTTCTTACGTATCCTTCTCCTGTCACTTTTGAAATCCTAGCAGGAGCGAGTGCGACGAATATTACTTTAAATCCTTTATTTGTGGGTTCAACCAATAGTCTGCCAATAAGTGTATTAGCACAAAACGGTGAGTTAGATGTAAATGAAGAAGCGTATATTAATTTTACGGTTCGTATAAAACTTAATGGATCAACGCAAACTACTTTTAATAATGTTATTAATTCAAGTGCGACAAATTATGTAGGAGGACCTGTTACCACAACGGATACGTCTGATTATTCAGATGTTCATGATCCCAATGGCAATGGCAATCCTAGTGAGTCGGGCGAAAACGACCCTACACCTGTTAGTTTTAATACGCCAGTGATTGGAGTAAGTAAAAAAGTAGTGAGTGTGACAACGAGTGCAGGTGTTCATACAGTTATTTATGAAGCAACTCTAAAAAATTATTCGACGACGCATAAAGCGTATAACGTGCAGGCGGTGGATAATTTGGCGTTAACCTTTACAGGTGCAACGCTTGATAGCGCCAGTGTATCGACATTATCGGGACCACTAACAGTTAATCCAAGCTTTAATGGTTCAAGTGACACCAATCTTTTAACGGGATCTGATACGCTGAATGAAGGACAAGTCTCTACACTTAGAATTACAGCGATTGTGAGTTCTGCTAGTGGACGTTTTGATAACACGATCATAGCGAGTGCTGCGGCAAGTAGTGGTGGAGGGGTTGTCACAACAGATACTTCGATGGATGGAAGTACTTCAGATCCTAATAGCGATCAAAATCCAAGTGGTATTGGAGAAGATACTCCTACGCCAGTAGTTTTAGGAAGCGCAGTGCTTGGGTCAACGAAGAGGGTTTTAAATTTAGTGAGTACGGGAGTAGATACTTACCAAATCACTTATGAAGTTGCGGTAAAAAACTTATCACCAACTTACACGGCGTATAATGTTCTCCTTAAAGATGATTTAACGAAGACGTTTCCACTTCCTGCTAGTTTTGTAATTGATTCAGTTACCAGTGTTTTGGGATCTTTGGTAACTAATCCAAGTTATAGTGGATCAGGAGCAAATATTGATTTGGTTGATGGTAGTGTTTCTTTAGTACCAAATGCAGAAGCTAAAATAAATCTCGTGGTAACAATTAACACAGCTCTTACACCACAAAGAGTTTTTGATAATCAAGTTTTAGCGCAGGCACATGTTGACAGTAATCCGGCATCAGCACTTATCAGTGATCTTTCTAATGATGGAGTTATTTATGATAGTAACTCTAATAATAATCCAAATGAAGTAATTGATAATAATCCAACGCCGGTTAATTTAGTGAGTGGTGCTGATTTAGTGAGTAAGAAAAAGACCAGTGGAAGTTTTACGGTGGGTAATACTTTTAGTGATTACACGTATACGCTCTCAACGAAGAACCAGGGATTAGGTGCAACAACAGGTAGTTATACATTAACTGATACCCTGCACGCAGGACTTTTGGTGACGCAAATTGATGCAGGAGACTTTACGTGCAGTA